>JAZSHB010000034.1:0-32203 GCA_045533015.1 Faecousia sp. | reverse complement strand
TGTTACCGCCGTGAAAGGGCGGTGTCTTAACCGCTTGACCAACGGGCCTGGTAGCGGCGACCTGATTCGAACAGGTGACATACCGGGTATGAACCGGCTACTCTACCAACTGAGTTACGCCGCCATATGGTCAAGAATTTCAGCAAAGGCTGAAATCAGCTTTGTTATTATATCCACCGATCATGTGTTTGTCAAGTAAAAAGTTCGTATTTTTACAGTATTTTTTGGAGAACCTTGATTGAGGTGATCATCCATGGGACTGATGAAAAAAATTATTCTGTTTACTGTCGGTGGCTGCGGCTATGTCACCCTGGAGCTTCTATGGCGCGGACGCAGCCACGGGAGTATGTTTTTCGCCGGCGGCAGCTGCTTCATGCTGCTGGGCAAGCTGCGCCGCACGCCCCCGCAGCTGTCTGTTCCTATCCGGGCAGGTGTCGGTGCCTGCATCATTACCGGTGTGGAGCTGCTGACCGGTCTGCTGGTCAACCGGGATTTCAGCGTATGGGATTACCGGCAGCTGCCTATGAATTACCGGGGACAGGTGTGTCTTCCGTATACCCTCCTGTGGATCCCGGTAAGCCTATTTGCCATGACGCTGTACGATGCCGCAAACAAAAAACTGGCGTGATATCCGCAGAGGATATCACGCCAATGATTTTTGAAATGCTTAGTCTTCCTTTGCCTTGGACACCACAACATTGGTGATGATACCCAGAATCAGCGCGCAGGCAATGGAGGTCAGGGTGACCTTGCCGAAGGTCAGAGACAGACCGCCGATGCCGGCGATCAGGATGACCGCGACCACAAACAGGTTCTTGCTTGCACCCAGGTCAACCTTCTGGATCATCTTCAGACCGGAAACCGCGATGAAGCCGTACAGGGTCATGCACACGCCGCCCATAACGCAGTTGGGGATGGACGCCAGGAAGGTCACGAAGGGACCGAAGAAGGAGATAACGATGCACATAACAGCAGCGCAGGTAATGGTCACAACAGAGGCGTTGCGGGTAATGGCAACACAGCCGACAGACTCACCGTAGGTGGTGTTGGGGCAGCCGCCGAAGACCGCACCGGCGATAGAACCAACGCCGTCACCCAGCAGGGTCCGGTGCAGACCGGGCTCCTCCAGCAGATCAGAGCCGATGATGGAAGACAGGTTCTTGTGGTCAGCGATATGCTCAGCGAACACCACAAATGCCACAGGCACATAAGCCACAGCAACGGTAGCGATAAATGCGCCGTCGATATCCTTCACGCCCTTGATGGCTTCGATGAAGGTAAAGTCGGGGATCGCGAAGATCTGCATATCCTTAAACACAGCGAAGTTGATGACCTGCAGCTGCACATTGTCGGTAGCGATGCCGATGACCGTGAAGATCGCAGCTACAGTATAGCCTACCAGAATGCCCAGGATGAAGGGGATGAGCTTTGCCATCTTCTTGCCGTAGACAGAGAACAGGATCACAGAGAACAAGGTAGCGAGACCGCAGATCAGTGCCACATAGGGACTGCAGGCGGAAACGCCCTCAACCAGGACCTTGCCGGTGGTCAGGTCACCGATGGCGTTGCCTGCCAGGGACAGACCGATAATTGCAACAGTAGGTCCGATGACCACAGGGGGCATCAGCTTATTGATCCACTGAACGCCCACAAACTTGACAACCAGAGCGATCACTACATACACCAGACCGGCAAACACCGCACCCAGCAGCAGACCGGCATGACCTGCGGAAGCAGATGCAGCGCCGGCGAAGGCGGCAGCCATGGATCCGAGGAAGGCGAAGGATGAGCCCAGGAAAACGGGGCTGCGGAACTTGGTAAACAGCTGATAGACAATCGTGCCGACACCGGCGCCAAACAGGGCGGCGGACTGGCTCATGCCGTTACCGATGATTGCAGGGACCGCGATGGTAGCTGCCAGGATCGCCAGGACCTGCTGGAAAGCAAACAGCAGCATCTGGCCGAACTTGGGCTTGTCTTTGATGCCATAGATCAGATTCATTATGTATCCTCCATATCTTTTTTGAATTGACCCGCAAAAAAGGAAGGAAACCCCGTCACGCGCGTACGGTTGTTCCCTCCCCACTTTCCGGATTTTCTTCCGACAAAGATTATACCTCTGTTGTGCAGAAAAAGCAAGAAAAAAGTTATAAAATAAAGCTATCTGGCAGTAATTGTCCCAAAGTCCGCACCGTAAAGCCCGTTTCCTGTGCCAGATACACAGGAAACGATTCGTCGCAAAACTGGCGCATCACCTGTCTGCACACACCGCAGGGCGGGAAAATGCCGGTTATTTTTCCGTCCTTGCCGCCACAGACGGCGATTGCGGAAAATTCCCGGTGTCCGTCTGACACCGCCTTGAAAAAGGCGACCCGTTCGGCACAGACTGTGGGAGAAAAAGCAGCGTTTTCAATATTACAGCCTGTGTACACCGTGCCGTCCGCGCACAAAAGCGCCGCCCCGACCTTGCAGCCGGAGTAGGGTGCGTATGCCCTTTCCATAGCATCCCGGGCAGATCTGATCAATTCTTCTGGCTGCATAACACAGCTCCTTTCCTTTTCTTCCGTTTGTAAAGGGTGCCTGCGTGCCGGAAACCGGCTGTTACACGATTTTCTCAGCGAAGCTCTTTCCTGGGGTGTCCAGACGAACGCCCAGCAGCTGGGCGACGGTAGCCGCAACATCAGCAAAGCTTTGCCGGGTGCCAAGCTCCACACTTTTGATTCTCTGTCCCAGCACCAGCACCGGTACATACTCTCTGGTATGGTCGGTAGTCGCCTGATAGGACGGGTCGCAGCCGTGGTCAGCTGTGATGAATACCGCGTCCTCCGGGGACAGCTTTTCCATAAAGCCCGGCAGCCACCCGTCAAATTCCGTCAAAGCCTGGGCGTAGCCGTCCGCATCCCGGCGGTGTCCGTACAGCATATCAAAGTCCACCAGGTTTACAAAGCACAGCCCGTGAAAATCCTTCTGTGCCCAGGTCATGGCATGTGCCATGCCGTCGGTGTTATCCTTATTGTATACGAACTGGGTCATGCCCCGCCCGGCAAAAATATCATGGATCTTTCCCACGGCGATACAATCAAGCCCAGCCGTCTTGACCGCATCCAGCAGCGTTTCTCCCGGCGGCTCCAAAGAGAAATCGTGGCGGTTCGCCGTGCGCCTGAAATTGCCCGGTGCCCCCACGAAGGGACGGGCGATCACTCTGCCTACGCCATGCCTGCCTTGCAGCAGCTTCCGGGCGATCCGGCAGTATTCGTAAAGGGTCTCCGGGGGCACGATCTGCTCATGGGCGGCGATCTGGAACACAGAATCCGCCGAGGTGTACACGATCAGATCGCCGGTTTGCATATGCTCCGCACCGTAGCGCTCAATGACCGCCGTGCCGGACCAAGGTGCATTGGCTAAAACCCCGCGTCCGGTCAGCTCCGTAAAGGGCTTTAATATTTCCTCCGGGAAGCCATCCGGATAGGTAGGCAGCGGCGTTTGGGAAACCAACCCGGCAAGCTCCCAGTGACCGATGGTCGTATCCTTTCCCTTGGACGCCTCTGCCATCCGTCCATATGCCCCGGACGGCTTTTGGGTTTTGGGGATACAGTCCACCCCATCGATATTGCCCAGTCCGGCTTTTATCATATTGGGGATCTGCAGCCGGTCCGAGGCAGCACAGGCAGCCAGGGTGTTCACGCCGATATCCCCAAAGTCTTCCGCATCCGGCATCGCACCAATGCCGAAGGAATCCAGAACGATCAAAAAGATCCCTTTCATCGTATCACCTGTTGTCCATCTTGACTGCCACATCCAGCGCTACCTTCATCATGGCGGTAAACGCCGTCTGGCGCTCCTGGGAAGTGGTCTCCACACCCTTGAGAACATGATCGGAGATCGTGCAGATACACAGTGCCCGCTTCCCGTACCGTGCTGCGTTCATATACAGTGCTGCTGCCTCCATCTCCAGCGCCATAACGCCCATCTTCTGCAAGCCGTAAACGCTGTCCAGTCCCTCAGGCACACCGGCATGGTCGCCGTAAAACACATCTGAGGAGTTAACATTTCCCACATGGTAGCGGACGCCGTTTTCCTGTGCCGCCTCCACTGCCGCCTGCAGCAGCTGAAAATCGGCAATGGGAGCAAAGGTGCCCGGCAGATGAAACTGCTTGGCAAAATTGGAATCCGTACAGGCGCCCTGGGCGATGACCAGATCATACAGGTCGATACGGTCCTGGATCGATCCGGCAGAGCCTACCCGGATGATGTTCTCCACACCGTAGCCGTTGTACAGCTCATGGGAGTAGATGCCGATAGCAGGCATACCCATGCCCGATGCCATGACCGATACCCGGACACCCTTATAGGTGCCGGTATAGCCCTGCACGCCCCGGACATCATTGACCAACACGGGGTTTTCCAGGAAATTCTCTGCAATGAATTTGGAGCGCAGAGGATCCCCGGGCATCAGTACCGTTTTGGCAAAATCCCCGGGCTTTGCGCTGATATGGGGTGTCGGTGTGGTTAACATAATATCACTCCTTTAATAGCCATCGGCTTCCTCTGCCTTGGCGAGCTTGACGATTCGGGAGGTGCCCAGCCGGGACGCACCTAATTCTATAAACCGTTCCGCGTCCGCCAGACTGGAAATGCCGCCTGCAGCCTTGATCTTCACATCCGGTCCGATATGCTTTGCAAACAACGCCACATCTTCAAAGGTCGCACCGGCAGCAGAAAAGCCTGTGGAGGTCTTGATATAGTCCGCCCCGGCCTGGGTAACGATCCGGCACATTTTTATTTTTTCCTCATCGCTGAGCAGGCAGGTCTCGATGATGACCTTCAGAATTCGCCCCTGGCAATGCTCCTTTACCTGCCGGATCTCCTCCAGCAGCGCCGCGTCATTTCCTTCCTTGAGCCAGCCGATATTGATGACCATGTCGATCTCGTCCGCGCCGTTTGCCACCGCGTCACACGCCATATAGCATTTGGCGGCTGTGGTGTCATAGCCGTTGGGAAATCCGATCACCGTGCAGATGGGCAATCTGTCGCCCACATACTGCTTTGCCTGTCTGACAAACGCAGCGGGGATGCAGACCGACGCCGTTTTATACTGCATGCCATCATCGCAGACTGTCTTGATATCTGCCCAGGTAGCGCTCTGACTCAGCAGGGTATGGTCACACCTGGAAAGGATCTGAGAGATATCCATACTACACGCCTCCTTTGTTCTTACTTTTATTATATCGGACACTTATAGAATATGCAAGTAAATTACCGCCGGTGGAGACCCACCGGCGGTACGCTTATGTGTTTTCCAACTGCTGTTTATGGTATTGCAGCGTATACAGCTGATAGTATTTTCCCTTTTGGCGCAGAAGCTGCTGATGGTCTCCCTGCTCAGCGATCCTGCCCTGAGACAACAAAATTATATTGTCCGCATGCTGGATGGTAGACAACCGGTGGGCGACGATCAGCATGGTTCCGATGTTTTTCATTTTCTCCAGAGAATCCTGAATCAAAAGCTCCGTCTCGGTATCGATATTGGCAGTCGCCTCATCCAGGATCATGACACTGGGCTTATGGATGATGGTCCGGGCAAAGCTCAAAAGCTGTCTTTGTCCGGCGGAGAAATTGTTGCCCCGTTCCCGCACCTGCTCGTCAAGTCCTTTTTCCAGCTTGTTGATAAAGCGGTCTGCATTGATATACCGACAAGCCTGCAGGATCTCTGCATCGGTCACATTCTCCTTGTGCAACAGGATGTTACTGCGGATCGTGCCGGAAAACAAGAACACATCCTGCAGCATCTGACCAAAATGCCGCCGCAGGGAAGCAAGCTTGATCTTACGGATATCGACACCGTCAACCAATATCTGCCCTTTCTGGATATCATAGTTACGGCACAGCAAGGACAAGATCGTAGTCTTTCCCGCGCCGGTGGCTCCCACAAACGCAACCGTCTGCTTCGGCTGTATACAGAAGGAAACACCTCTGAGCACCCACTGCTCCGGCTCGTAGGCAAACCACACATCCCGAAACTCGATCTGTCCTTTGATCTGGGGCAGCTCTATGGCATCCGGTGCATCAGTCACCTCCGGCTGCATATCCATCACCGTAAAAATCTTCTCCGCAGAGGCGAAGGATTTCTGAAGCATATCAAACTGCTCTGCCAGCTGTTGGATCGGGCTGAAGAACTTGGATATATACATATAAAAGGACACCACCACGCTGCTGGTTATGGTCTGTCCCAAAAAGTCCGTGTCCCGGATATAGCCCCTTGCACCCAGGTACAGCAGGCACATGACCGCGCTGACATTGAGCATTTGCACCATTGGTCTAAAAACGCCGAAAACAAACATCCTGCCGAATTTCGCCCTTTGCAGCCGACGGCTGCGCTGCAGAAATTCGCGCATTTTGTTGTCCTCCTGGTTGAAAACCTGGGTCAGCTTCATGCCGGACAGATTTTCGGACAGGTAGGTATTGATCTCCGTAGTGGCATCACTGACATTGCGGTGCGCCGCCCGGGAAAATTTCCGGAAAACGAAGGTGAAGATCACCAGCACCGGCACGAAGCACAGCATCATCAGTGTCAGGGTGTAGTTGAGCATCAGCATGGCTGCCAACACGCCCAGGATCACCAGCACATTTTTCACCAATGTAACCAGGATATTGGTAAACAGATAAGAGATGGCGTTGGTATCGTTGGTTACTCTTGTAACCAGCTTTCCCACAGGCGTTTCATTCAGCTGCCGGGCAGACAGGCTTTCAATATGGGTAAACAGATCCAGCCGCAGAGACGACAGGATCCGCTGCCCCGTTTTCTGCAGGATCATTGCCTGGAAATACGTGCAGGTCACCGACACCACCAGCAGCAGCCCATACACTGCCACGACACCCATCAGATATTCCATGGTAAACTGCCCCGAAACCGTCTGTTCGATATGTCCCACGATCAGTGGCGACACCAGATCGTAAACAATGGATACAAGCATGATGACCAGCGCAAGGACAAACCGCTTCCAGTAGGGCTTTGCGTAGTGCAGCAATCGGCGAATAATAATCTTGTCGGGCATCTGGCGGTCGTAATCCGTAAGCTTTTTCCGTTTTGCCACGGCATATGCTCCCAGGAAGATCAGGCACAGAGTACCGATCACCCCGCCTAAAATCAAAATCGGCAGGTACTCACCCATTCAGACCGCCCCCTTCCTCCTCCAGCTGCTGCAGCTGCACCATTTTTAAGTAAGAAGGGCAGCTTTCCAGCAATTCACCGTGGGTCCCGGCAGCCACAAGTCTACCGTCATCGAGAAATAGGATCTTGTCCATCCTCTCGATGGTACTGATTCGATGGGCGATCACCAAGGTTGTCTTCCCCTGACGGACACTGTACAGATTGTCCAGGATGGTCTTCTCGGTTTTGGTATCCACAGCACACACGCTGTCATCCATGATAAGGATGGGCGCATTGCGGATCAGCGCCCGGGCAATGGATATGCGCTGCTTCTGCCCGCCGGAAACGGTCACGCCCCGTTCTCCCAGCACCGTATCGTACCCGTGAGAAAAGCCCCGGATATTTTCATCCACATCCGCCAGGACTGCCGCACGGGGGATATCCTCCGTGTTGGGCGCGCCAAAGGCGATGTTGTTGGCAATGGTATCGGAAAACAGGAAATTATCCTGGGGCACATAGGCACAGCCTGCCCGGACATCCCGGATCGCAACGCTGTTTACATCCTGCCCGTCAATAAACACTGTGCCGTCCGGCACATTATAAGTACGCAAGATCAGGTCTGCCAGGGTCGTCTTGCCGGAGCCGGTCCTGCCCACAACACCTACGCTCTGCCCCGCCCGGACTGTGAAGGACACATCCTTTAAGCAATCATAGTCCGCGCCGGGGTAACGGAAGGTCAGACTGCGGAATTCTATATCCCCCCGAATCTGCTTCATAGGCTTGACGCCCGGACGGTCTACCACCTCCGATTGCGCATCCAGAAGCTTCCCGATACGGTCAAGGGACGCCTTCCCCCGGCTCGTCATGTCGATCAGCTCACTAACTGCCATAACTGGGAATACAACGGATGTAAAATAGCCGATAAATTCCACCAGCTGTCCGGCATTAAACTTCCCCATATATACCAGATAACCGCCATAGCCCAGGATGATTCCCACTACGCTCTCAACGAACAGCGTCACCAAAATGCGCAGCAGCACCGATGCCTTCGTGTGGTCCACATTCGCCTTTTCGTTTTCCACATTCAGCTTTTTGAACGCCAACAGCTCCTGGGCTTCCTTTACAAACGCTTTTATGACAGCAATGCCAGAAATACTCTCCTGAGAAAAGTCAGACATCCGGGAAAACGCCTCCTGGCGGATATCCCATTTTTTCATCATATACCTGCCGACTACCGTAGCCGATGCCAACAGCAAGCCCATAGGAATCATGGACAGCGCCGTAAGCAGCAGGTCCATCTGCCACATCTTCATCACTGCCATCACACCCATGATCGACGCATCCACGAACATCACCACGCCCCAGCCGAAGCACTCCTGTACTGTGTCCAGGTCGTTGGTAAACAGGCTCATAAGTCCGCCCACCTTGTTGCGTCCGTAATATTCACAGCTTAAATGCCGGGCGCGGTCAAACATCCGGTCACGCAGGTCCTTTTCCATTCCGATCGCGGCACCGAAAAACAGCGCCCGCCACAAAAACCGTCCAACGGTCATGGCAAATACGATAAAAACCAGCGGCATACAGATTCGCTCCAGGAGAAAATCCATATCAAAGGTGTATGTTACTGCGTTCAGGGTCACAGAACCGTCGTTGATACCGTTAATGACCTGCTGATACAAATTGGGAATGATCAGCATCATATAATCCTCGATCAGCAGCGTGAGCACCCCTGCCAGCAGCAGCGGTGCGTATTTCAGATAATAGCGATTGATATGCTTGCCGAAAATCACGGTACCATCTCCTTTCCGAAAATTTTATCATACCCTTTTTTGTTTTACAACCTTCTCCTGCAATTTCAGTTGTATATCGCAAGAATCCCGGCGGAGCGTGCGCTCCGCCGGGTTAGGTCAAATTTTTGTAATACTTCGGAGCAGTCCTAGAAACTTCTCAAAGGTAAGCTTTCCGGCTCTGTCATTCATGGCATCCACCGTTGTACGCAGAAGCCTGTTCCATTGCGCCGCTGTCATATGGGGATCCATGCCGGTGGTCAGATACGGGCAGCCCTCCAGGCGCAGCTTTCCAAAGCGCTTTGCAAACGCCTTATCTGCCCCCAGTGCCATGGCATAGGGTGCCAGCCGGAAAAAGTAGTCACTGTCCGTGCGGCACAGCTCTGCCAGCCGCTTTTTATCCGCGGAGCGCAGATACTTCCGCAGCCCAAGGGTCTGGGACAGAATCTGCCGCCCGAGAGCTGTACGCCGTCCGCCCCAACCAAGGAGCACCCCTGCCAGCAAAAGCCCCAGCACCATCCAAAAGCCCAGCGTAAACGCCCCGGCAAACAGACTCAGCAGCAGCCAGATACCGCCCAGCACCAGTCCGGGCAGGCACTTTCGCCGATCTGCCAGCAGCATACCGATTCCCGCACCCTGAATCATCCAGCCTGAAACAGCACCTGCCAGCCCCAGCAGGAAGATCAGAAAGCCCTGGAGCGCCGCGCCGTCTGCCAGTGCTACTGCCAGACTTGCGCCGCCGAACAGCCCTATCCCGCTGGCAAGCACCCGGAAAACCTTAGGATTGCCGGTCCTGGCATGCATCAGCTCCTGCACGCCGGCAGGCTTCTTTGCGATCATCAAGCACAACTGGGCATACCCGTGACCGGAGGTATCCACGATCTCCCGTTTCCCAAACAGCTTTTTGAAGCAGCGCTGCTCAAATTCACCGCGCTCGTTGCCCATGTCCATTCGCTTATGCAAAAGCACCCGCTGGTGCCGGTCCACTTGAATCAGGACATAGCCCAGCTGTGCCCAGGACAGGACCATCAGAGAAAGATCCACTCCCTGCCCTGCTACGATGCAGCCCAGCTGTCCTGCGTTATAGCCCTGAGGCGGTTCGGCACTTTCCTGCCGCCGGACCGGCAGATGAAACATAGCGATCAGCCAGTACACAAGCGCAAGTCCTGCGCAGATTCCCATAGCGGCAGTACCCATACTGTAGTCCTGCAGCTGGGCAATGGACTGGGGGAACATCTCCTCCGACACCACCAGGGTCATGCTCAGCGTCTCGTGATCTTTCAGCGCCTTCAGGGATACGCCGGAGATCACCGCACCGTCAACACTGTAAGTAATATCCTCCTCGATGCGTGCCTGGTGGTAGCCGCTGGAAAACGCCGGTAGCGTATCCACCTGCCCGGGCAGCGTCACAGAAAATGCCATCGTCTCTACCGTGTATCCAAAGCCGGACAGCAACGGAAGCTCCAGCTGCAGTGTCCCCGCCTCGGTGGCGTGGATCACATCATGGAGGGAATAGTGGATATTGACCGAAACATCTCCCACCAGACCCTTAAGCGCCTTGGCAAGGTTGACCCGCCGGATATCTCCGTCCTTCGGTGCGCTCACCCGGGAGCCGTTAAGGGTAACACCGGTGGCATCAGCCGGAATGGGAAAATACAGCTTGTCCACCGTCTGCTCGATATGAAGCGTCAGCGCCAGGGACACCTGGCAGCTGCCGTCAGCAGAGACCGTGGCAAAGCTGTTGAGCCCGGAGGCTCCGGTGGCAGCGCTGACACTTACCGTCAAAGCGACCATTAAGATCAGTGCTGTCAACATTGCCGCAAATCTGCGCATGCCCAAGCCTCCTTTTCCGACATTTTTCTGTATCAACTGCTTCAGTTTACCATATAAAACCGCAAAAAGCAAGGCTGTTTCACCTGCGTGAAACAGCCCTTAGTTACTGTTAGTACTCCGGCAGGATCTGGCTGTAATTTCCCCCGTCCACTATGACCGGGTCGTACAAAAGCGCCGGGATATCCGCTGTGCCGTTATTGCACACCGGCAGATCCGTAAGTGCATCCCCTGTCAGCACCCGCTGCACAAGACTGACGCATCCCTGGATCAAGGGTGCTGTGTCCATGTATACCGTCACGGTCTGTCTGCCTGCAAGGATGCTGTCCACAGCCGCGCTCTGCGCACCCTGTCCGGTAATGAGCGCCCAATTTTCCGGTGTGTAACCGGCAGCCTCCAGCGCTGCGGCGCAGCCGTAGGCGATGGCATCCGACGCGGCAACGCAAATGTCCAGCGTGCCGTCTGCGTAGTGCGCAGACAGGTGGCGGCTGCAAAGATCCTGCGCCTCCTCTGACCCGCCTGTGATGCAGGTATCCTCAAAGGAGATCCGCCCGGACCGGCACACCAGCACCCCGCTGTCCAGATAAGGCTGGAGCGCGTGCATCACGCCCTGGTGCAGCAGCACTTCATTGTTGTCCTCCGGCGAACCCATGAAAAATTCCACCGTGTAGCTGCGGGCTTCCGCATGGGCAGTTTCCAGCTGTTTTTCCCGGACGATATACTGCCCCAACATACTTCCCGCCGCCTGGCTGTCATAGGCAACATAGCAGGTGATCGCATCCGTATTTACCGGCAGCCGGTCATAGGCGACCACCGGAATCCCTGCCGTCTTCGCCTGCTGCAGGGTATCCGTCAGCGCCAGAGAATCCACTGCTGCCACCACGATACAGTCCACATCCGCACGGATCATTTCACCGATCTGCTGTGCCTGCTGCCAGGCATCGTTTTCCGCGTACCGCAGCAGTACCTGAACGCCCAGTGCCTCCAGATCTTCAGCCATAGCAGCCCCATCACCGGTCCAGCGTTCCTGCTCCTGGGGCAGGGAAATACCCACCGTGGTAACCCCCGGCGCACCCGTTGTCTGCGTCTGTTCTGCCTGCTGCGGCTGTGTGTTGCCGCCGCAGGCACTCAGACATACCGCTGCCAAAAGCAGCAAGCCTGCGATCTGTCTTTTCATCCGCGCTTGTTCTTTCTGTAGATGATCGCCAGACCCCGCAGCAGCAGATTTTCGTCATAGACGATCGCGTGCCGGCAATGGGGCACGATCTTTGCGGCAATGCCGCCAGTGGCGACTAAGCTGGCACTGCACCCCAGCTCCTGCTCAAACCGGTCGATCATACCGTCCAGCAGTGCTGCGTTTCCATACACCGCACCGCTTTGCATACACTCGGTAGTCGTGCTGCTGATACATTTTTTCGGTGCTTCTATCGTTACCTTTTGCAAAAGGGATGTACCGGCGGACAGGGCGCTCATAGAAAGCGCAACACCCGGCACGATCGCACCGCCGATGTAGCGGTTGCCCTCGTCCACCACCGTAATGGTGGTCGCTGTCCCCATATCCACAACGATCACCGGCAAGGGAAACTCCGCCATTGCTGCCACGCTGGCAGCCACAATATCGCTGCCCAGAGACGCAGGATTTTCGATCATGATATTCAGCCCGGTCTTGACCCCGGCACCGACTACCAGCGCCTTGCAGCCAATGATCTTCTCCACAGCCGTGCGGAAGATCTCCGTCAGCGGCGGCACCACGGAGCAGATGATCGCACCTTCAAATCCGTTACAGTCCACGCCGTTATGCTGCAAAATCATCTTCATGCCGGAGGCATACTCGTCCTCCGTCTTTTTCAGGTCTGTGACCATCCGAAACAGCTTTTGGGCGTTGTTGTTTTCGTCCAGACAGCCAATGACCACATTGGTATTGCCGATATCGATGGCAAGAAGCATTCCGCCGCCTCCTTAAAATTACTTTTTACCCATCCTGACCAGGCGGGTGATAACCGGTGCCAGGACGATGTTCACGCCCAGCTCGATCAGGAAATTGACCCCTGCCAGTCCGAAGATCATATAGACACCGGCATTTTCATAGCCGTAGGTCGCTGCCCACTGGGAGATCGTTTCAAAGAAGAAAAGCTTACAGCCCAGCAGAAAAACGCCGGTATTCACCACCGGGCAGACCACCGCCGCTACCGCCACTGCCAGAACACTGTTGTATTGCTCCAGAAGCTTGTACACAAGTCCGGCACACAAGCCGCAGGCTGTTCCCTTCACAAGGACCGTAACAACGGTTCCGGGTACATTGACAGCCATGAACGCTGCCGCGTCACCGGTAAGCAGCACAGTCACACCAAAGGCAAAGCCCAGCCATGCACCGGCGTACCAGCCGTAGACCGCCGCGCCTACAACAATCGGGATCAGCACCAGTGAAATGGAGAACATTCCAAATTTGATGCCGCCGCCCAAAAGCTGGAGCACGACCACGATGGCAGTGAACAAACCGATGCCCACCGTGTTTTTTGTTTTCGTATTCATTTGTATTACCTCCTGCTGTCGCTCCGGGACACCCCCGGATGCAACGCAATATGTACGGGCAGCCGCCCGCCGCACCTATTATATATAATAATCCGTTTCCTTGCAAGAAGAAATCTGTCTTTATGCGTAGCGGTCCAGAACCTCCTGTATCCGCTGCTTTACCAATGCCGCAAGCTCTGCCGCCTTCATATCTTTATATTCTTCGTATTTGATGGGCGTAAGGTAATGCAGCTGCACCCGCACCGGCTTGCTGCCCTTTTCATCCAGCACCTTAAAGCTGTCAATAAACACCATGGGCACCACCGGGCATTTTGCCTTCACCGCGCAGCGGAAGCTGCCGCCGTGGAAATCTAACATCCGGTTGCCCAGCCTGCTGCGGGTGCCCTCGGGGAAGATCACATAGTTTCTTCCTTTTTTCACTTCCTCTGTTACCGCTTGGATGACCGTCAGAGACTGACGCACATCCTCCCGGTCCATGGCAAAGGACTTGGTGCAGGCAAAGATCTGCTTGAGGATCGGTACATTTTTCAGCTCCTTTTTATAGGCGATGCCCAGGGGCGCATCACAGCTGGACGCAATGGCAAGCACATCAAACAGTCCCTGGTGGTTACCGTAGAGCATAAAGCCGTTTTCCTTCGGAATATTCTCCTTGCCGCTGACCTGCAGGTCCACATTACCGGCACGCACCGCCAGCTGCATCACCCGCTGGATGTGCTGCCACTTCTGAAGCTCCGGATATTCATCCGTGTGCTTTGCGTAATGGTTGAGCTTGCCCAGCTCTGCAGGCACTCTGTGGAGATTTTTCAAAAACATCAATACCAAACGGTTCATCATACCGCCTCCCTTTGGACCTACTATACAAAAAAATTAAAATATTTGCAATATGTCTGCTCCGGAATCTTGCCAATCCGACAAAAGGTGCTATAATATAGGCAACTATTTATTAAAGAGGCGTTTGTATGAGCAAAACCAACACGCTGCAGCAGGAGCAGCGAAAGAACATGATGGTAAACGATCCCATCGGCAGGGTCATTCTCAAAATGGCTGTGCCGACCATCGTCGCCTTTCTGATCAACTCCATCTACTCCCTGGCAGACACCTATTTTGTCAGCGCCCTTGGCACCAATGCCACCGCTGCTGTCAGCGTCAATGCCTCCCTGGATCAGCTCATTATGATGTGCGGCTCCATGCTGGCAGTGGGTGCCAACAGCTATATCGCACGGCTCTTGGGTCAGGGCAATGAGAAAAAAGCCAGCCAGGTGCTGTCCACCGCCTTTTTCCTGGCGGCGGTTTTCGGCATCCTGCTGACGGTGTGCGGCAGCATTTTCATGCGCCCTATGGTAACGCTTCTGGGTGCTACCCCTACCTGCCTGGAATACTCTGTCGATTATGCCACCTATGTGCTTTTAGCTGCGCCCTTTATGGCCACCAGCTTTGTGATGAACCAGTGCCTGCGCAGTGAGGGCAGCGCCACCCTGAGCATGATCGGCATGGGCTTCGGCGGCATCTTAAACTGTGTTCTCGACCCTGTTTTTATCCGTGGTCTGCCGGCATTGGGCATCCCCGCCATGGGCGTTGCCGGCGCTTCCATTGCCACCGCCATTTCCAAGGTGGTCAGCTTCCTGATCCTGATCTTCCCCTATATGACCCGGCGCAGCGTGCTGCATTTGTCTATACGCAATTTCCGATTCTCGAAGGATATCATCGGCAAGATCGTCAGCGTCGGCTCCTCCTCCATGTTCCGCAGCGGTCTTGCTGTGGTGGCTGGCATCCTGCTCAACGACATGGCGGGCAACATCTCCGATTCCGTCCTGGCAGGCATCGGCGTATCCACCAAGGTCATGATGTTCCCCTTCAGCATCATCCTGGGCTTTGGCAGCGGCTTTCAGCCGGTGGCAGGCTTCAACTGGGGTGCCCGGCGCTATGACCGGGTGCAGCAAAGCTATCGGTTCGCTTCCACGGTGGCGCTTGTGGGCGCCGGGATCATGGCGGTCGCCCTTGCTCTGTTTGCAGACCCTGTGATCATCGCCTTTGCCGGCGACGACCCCCAAATGCGCCAGATCGGTGCCCTATGTATCCGTTCCCAATGTCTTGCCCTGCCTATTCACGCCTGGGTCGCAGTTGTGAACATGCTGTGTGCGGGGCTGGGTAACGCTATGGGCGCGTTCCTGCTTGCCACCGCACGGCAGGGTACCTGCCTGATTCCGATATTATTTCCCCTGGTCCACTTCTTCGGTGCATACGGCATCGCCGTGGTGCAGGCCGGGGCGGATGTGCTGAGTTTGGTGCTTGCCATCCCCATTGCCCTGAGCATGGTAAAAAAGATCCGAACTGCCCAAAACCGTCAAAATGGATATTTGGCGATTTAGGGTGTTCTTCTGAACAAGCGACAGATCAAACAATAAACCTTGTAGCGGGCGATCGGTGATCGCCCCTACAGCGCAACCCGGTCTCTACCGTACCTATGTACGCCGACGAGCCCGGGTTGCTTGTCTTTGGGGCTTCTTTGACCTCTGGCAGTCTGTTCTGCGCGCCCCTGCTGTTCATTTCCTTCTTCGGCATCGTTCCGCTGATCGTATGGAACTGCATCAAGAACAATATGGAGACTGTCCCCGGCAGCGGCATTAAGAAGCTGAGAAAAAAGGGCAAGATCGGTAATCATTGATATTTTGAAAAATTGGTAATACAGCAAAATACGCCCTGTCTACCGGCAGTAGAGTTGCTTTTTCGGCAATTCTACTGCCGGTTTTTTAACAGTTTACCCCCCCGGCACAGCAGTAGATTGTTTTTGCGGCACTTTTTTCATATACTAGGGGAGACAAATCCCAACTGCCAATACAAGGAGACTGTTATATGGCATTATCCCCCAAAACTGTGCGTGCCCAGCTTTCCCTTTTGCGCCCCCTGCTGAACAGCTGTTCTCTGAAGACCGTGCGCAAGGGGCAGGACAAGCTGGGAGAAATGATGGAAGCCGTATACCGCAGGCAGGTCATCACCCGGGAGCATCCCTTTGACCGTTTTACCGGTGGCTGGGTCATCCCCAGAGATGCGCGTCGCCAGGGCGTGATTCTATATCTGCACGGGGGCGGCTATACCTGTGGCGGTCTGGACTATGCCACAGGCGTTGGCGCTGTGCTCGCCTCCCAGACCGGCACCCGGGTATTCTGCGCCGCCTACCGGCTTGCTCCGGAGCATCCGTTCCCGGCTGCCCTGGAAGACGCTGTGGACGCTTATCGGTATCTGCTGGACAAGGGTTACACGCCCCAGCACATCACCCTGTGCGGGGAAAGCGCCGGCGGCGGACTTTGCTACAGCCTGTGCATGAAACTAAAAGCCCTTTCCCTGCCCCTTCCCTGCGGCATCATCGCCATCTCCCCCTGGACCGACCTGACCGCCTCCGGTGCCTCCTATGAAGAAAATCGGGAGGCAGATCCCAGTATGTGCATCCAGCGGCTGGATTTCTTTGCCGACTGCTACACCGCTGACCGGAAAGACCCCCTGGTATCCCCCCTGTTCGCAGACCTGACCGGGATGCCCCCGTCGATCCTGTTTGCCGGAGGAGACGAGATCATGCGCAGCGATGCACAGCTGCTCCACGAGAAGCTGAAAAAGCAGGGTGTCAAGTCCTCTCTGACGGTCAAGCCCCAGCGGTGGCACGCCTATATCCTCTACGGACTGGAGGAGGATCGGGACGATCTTGCCGCCATCAACCGTTTTCTCGATCAGCATATGTCCAGGGCGCATAAGCTGCGCTGGCTGCGGCTGGACAACGCCGCCAAGATCTATCCTGCTGCCCGGCGGCAGAACTGGAGCAATGTCTTCCGGGTGTCTGCCACGCTCACCGAGCCTGTAGATACGGCTGTTATGCAGTCGGCACTGGATGTGACCGTGCGCCGTTTTCCCTCCATTGCCGCCCGGCTGCGCCGGGGGGTCTTCTGGTACTACCTGCAGCAGCTGGACCACGCCCCTGCCATCAAGGAAGAATGCAGCTATCCCCTGACCCGGATGTCCCGGGATGAAATTCGCCAGTGTGCCTTCCGGGTCATCGTCTACGGCAACCGTGTCGCCGTGGAGCTGTTTCACAGTCTGACCGACGGCAACGGTGCGCTGGTTTTCTTAAAAAGCCTGGTTGCTGAGTATTTACAGCAAAAATACGGCGTCCACATTCCTGTCGAACACGGGGTGCTGGGTCGCCTGGAGGAGCCGTCGGAGGCAGGGCTGGAGGACAGCTTCCAGAAATATGCCGGAGATATCTGCGCCAGCCGCAAGGAAAACACCGCCTGGCAGCTATCCGGAACACCGGAGCCTGACGGCTTCCAGCATCTGACCTGTTTGAAAATACCGGTACAGGCTGCTTTGGAAAAAGCCCACACATACGGTGTCAGTCTGACAGTATTTTTGTCCGCTGCCCTGATGATGGCACTGCAGACACTGCAACAGCAGCAGGTCCCGGACCGATCCCGGCGCAAGCCTATCAAGGTGCTGATCCCGGTCAATCTGCGCAAGCTTTTCCCCAGTAAGACCCTGCGCAACTTTGCTATGTACACTACTCCGGAGCTTCTGCCGAAGCTGGGTCACTACAGCTTTGAGGAGATCTGCAAGATCATTGTGCACCACATGGGCAAGGATATCACCCCTAAGCAGATGAGCATGAAGATCGCCACCAATGTGAGCAGCGAACGGCGCTTCGCAGTGAAGATCCTGCCCCTGTTTATCAAAAATTTCGTAATGAAGGCGGTCTTTGATGCAGTAGGTGAATGTAAGTCCTGTCTGACCCTTTCCAATCTGGGTGCTGTGCAGCTGCCCCAGGTCATGTACGAGTATGTGCAGCGGATGGATTTTATCCTGGGTGTTCAGGCAACTGCCCCTTATAACTGCGGCGTTCTGTCCTTTGGCGACAGCCTTTATATCAATTTCATCCGCAATATCCGGGAGCCTGCGCTGGAAACACATTTTTACCGGGTGCTGCATGATATGGACCTGCCTGTGCAGGTGCAAAGCAATGAGGTGTGATTATGTATTGTATAAAATGCGGTGTGGAGCTGGCAGATACGGAAAAGCACTGCCCTCTGTGCCAGACGGTGGTGTTCCATCCGGATCTTTCCTTGCCCGATGCTACGCCCTTTTACCCCCAGGCAAGCTACCCTTCCCAGGTCAATTCCAGAGCTGTGCAGATCGTGCTGACGGCGCTGTTTCTGCTGCCAATGCTCATCACTTTTTTATGTGATCTGCAGATCAACGGCAGCATGACCTGGTCCGGCTTTGTGATCGGTGCGCTGGCGCTGGTGTATAGCATCAGCGTGCTGCCCCTATGGTTTCGAAAGCCGAACCCTGTGATCTTCGTACCCTGCGGCTTTGCCGCTGCCGGCTTGTATCTGCTGTATATCAGCCTCGCCACAGGGGGCAGCTGGTTTTTAAGCTTCGCCCTGCCGGTGACCGGCTTTATCGGTCTGGTGGTCACAGCGGTGGTGACGCTGCTTCGCTATGTTCGCCGGGGTCAGCTTTACATCCTGGGCGGTGCTTTTGCGGCGCTGGGTGCGTTCATGCCCCTGATGGGCTTTCTGCTGAACCTGACCTTTTACTGCCGGGCAAGCTTTGCTTTCTGGTCTCTGTACCCCACCACCGCCCTGGTGCTGCTGGGCTGCACACTGATATTTCTTGCCATTTGCCGTCCTGCCAGACAGACCATGCAGCGGAAGTTTTTCATCTGAAGCAAAAGCCGCTCCGAGCCTGTGCTCGGAGCTACTTTTATTTATATCTTAGGAAGCTTTGCAAAGCTCGCGTTCAGCTCTGCATCTGTGGGGATATAGTCCTCCATTTTGCCATCGTGGAAGCGCTCATAGGCAAACATATCAAAGTAACCTGTTCCCGTCAAGCCAAATACGATGGTCTTTTCCTCGCCGGTCTCGGTGCATTTACGCGCCTCATCCATGGCGACCTTGATAGCGTGGGCGCTCTCCGGCGCAGGCAGGATGCCCTCGATCCGGGCAAAATACTCTGCAGCCTCAAACACCTCGGTCTGCTTGACCGCTACCGCCTCCATCAGACCGTCATCGTACAGCTGGGACAAGGTGCTGCTCATGCCATGGTAACGCAGACCGCCGGCATGGCTGGACGCGGGGATAAAGCCGCTGCCCAGGGTGTACATCTTGGAAAGGGGGCAGACCTTGCCCGTATCACAGAAATCATAGGCATACCTGCCTCTTGTGAAGCTGGGGCAGGTTGCAGGCTCTACGGCAATGATGCGGTAGTCCGCCTCCCCTCTGATCTTTTCGCCCATGAAGGGCGCGATGAGACCGCCCAGATTGCTGCCGCCGCCGGCGCAGCCGATAATGATATCCGCCTTAACGCCGTACTTATCCAGCGCTGCCTTGGTCTCCAGACCGATGACGCTCTGGTGGAGCATCACCTGGTTCAGCACGCTGCCCAGTACATACCGGTAGCCAGGATTGGCAGATGCCGCCTCCACCGCCTCAGAAATGGCGCAGCCCAGGCTGCCGCCGGTTCCGGGGTGCTCCGCCAGGATCCGCTTTCCCACCTCTGTTTCCATAGAGGGAGAGGGGGTGACCGACGCACCGTAGGTGCGCATCACCTCTCTGCGGAAGGGCTTCTGCTCATAGGAGCATTTGACCATATACACCTTGCAGTCCAGATCAAAATAAGAACACGCCATAGAAAGGGCTGTACCCCACTGACCGGCGCCTGTTTCGGTGGTAACGCCCTTAAGTCCCTGCTCCTTGGCGTAGAACGCCTGGGCGATGGCAGAGTTGAGCTTATGGCTGCCAGAGGTGTTGTTGCCCTCAAATTTATAGTAGATCTTCGCCGGGGTCCCCAGCTTTTTTTCCAGACAGTAAGCGCGGACCAGGGGTGCCGGGCGGTACATCTTGTAGAAATCCCGAATCTGCTCCGGTATGGGGAAAAACGCGGTGGTATCGTCCAGCTCCTGCCGCACCAGCTCCTGGCAGAATACTTCCTCCAGCGCCTCTGCCGTCATAGGCTGGCGGGTCTCAGGGTCCAGCAGCGGTGCTGGTTTGTTTTTCATGTCAGCACGGAGGTTATACCATGCTGTAGGCATCTCGTTTTCGTTCAGATATATCTTGTAGGGAATTTGTTGGGTTGACATGGTACAATCTCCTTTCAAAAATAAAACCTGTCCCGGCGATATTCTGCCGGGACAGGATATATTCCTGCGGTGCCACCTGGCTTGGCGCATATGCGCCCACTTCGCGCGTACTGCCATACGCTTGCCCTTGATAACGGAGCGCTCGCTCCGGCGCGCATACTCGGGAAGACCCTTTCCGGTTGCCCTCGGAAGTCCATTCGTCTTTCGGTTTCCGCCGCGTTTCCACCCTCCGCGGCTCTCTGGGAGAAAACCTTGAAAGCTTACTCACTCTTCCTCAACGGTTTATCCTATTATATGCCCGGGCAGTCCGCTTGTCAAGGGCAAAAGTTTACCATATAAGGACAGCTTCTAAAAAAATTTTTATAGTTTTCGACGAAAAGGCTGACAATCCGACATTTGTGTGTTATAGTAGGTGCAAGCTTTGGGAGGTGTGCCCTATGAATTTTTTAGAACAGCGAATCGCAAAGGACGGCGTTGTCAAGCCCGGTAATGTTTTGAAGGTGGACAGCTTTCTTAATCACCAGATGGATATTGCGCTTATGGAGCAGATCGGTGTGGAATTCAAGCGCCGCTTTGCCCACAAGCCTATTACCAAGGTGCTGACCATCGAGGCATCCGGCATTGCCATCGCCTATCCTGTGGCAAAGGCGTTTGGTGTCCCTCTGGTTTTTGCCAAGAAATCCAAATCCATCAATATCGACGGCGATATGTATGTGGCGGAGGTGGAATCCTTTACCCACAAAAATAAAAACCAGGTGATCGTCTCCAAAAAATTCTTAAGTCCCGAGGATCATGTGCTGATCATTGATGATTTTCTTGCCAACGGCTGCGCCCTTCAGGGACTGATCTCCATTACCGAGTCCGCCGGTGCCACCGTGGAGGGGTTGGGTATCGCCATTGAAAAGGGCTTCCAGTTCGGCGGCAGAGTGATCCGCAATATGGGCTACCATCTGGAGTCCCTTGCCATTGTCGATGCCATGGACGCGGAAACCGGAAGTATTACCTTCCGTCTTCAATAATATAGCCTAAAAAGACTGCTGCTGACGCAGCAGTCTTTTTTTGGGTGCGCGCACAGAAGACGAAGGTTCGCGGAATATCCAACATTTTCTTGACAGACTGGTATGGTGTGTATATAATGATTTGCGAATGATTTGCAAATTGGAGGTGGTTTATATGGCATACCAGACGGAACAGCGGAGGCTTTTGACCTCTTTTTTCCAGGAACATCCCAGTGAGAGCTTTACCGCAAAGGAGATCTTCGCACAACTCTCCGGGACAGACATCAGTCTCAGCGCCATTTACCGCAACCTTTCCGCCATGGCAAAAAACGGAACGGTCTGCTGCTCCACCCGGGCAGAAAGCCATGAGACCCTTTACCGGCTGGCGCAGCAAAGCTGCTGCGATACCATCCATATGTCCTGTATCGACTGCGGCGAGGTATTCCATATGGACAAGCAGGCGGCTGAAGCAGTGCAGCGCAGCCTTGCTGCCTCCAATGCCTTTTGTCTGAACAAAAGCAAGACGATCCTGTACGGCACCTGCCGCAAATGCATGGTCCTGCACCATCGGTAGGACAAAGGCTCTCATAGAAGGCGAGGTTTTTATGAAAAAACTGATTTCTCTTATGCTTGCTGTTTTGCTGCTGGCAGGACTGCTGTCCGGCTGCGGCAGCAGCGTCACAAACGACAAGCTGCATATCGTTACCACGATCTTTCCGGCATACGACTGGGTCATGCAAATTCTTGGGGACACAGCTGCGGACGCCCGGGTAACGATGCTTCTGGAGGGCGGCGTGGACCTGCACAGCTATCAGCCCACTGCAGACGATATGATCGCCATTTCCGCCTGTGATCTTTTTATCTATGTAGGCGGCGAATCGGACAGCTGGGTGGATGATGCCCTTAAAAACGCCTCCAACGAGGATATGCTCGTCATCAATTTAATGGATATCCTTGGGGATGCCGTGGTAGACGAGGAGCTGGCGGAGGGTATGGAGCATGATCACCACGCAGACGGGGAGGAGCATCATCACGAAGCCGCCCCGGATGAGCATGTGTGGCTGTCCCTGCGCAACGCCCAGACGGTCTGTGACAGCATCGTCAAGCAACTGACAGCGCTGGATCCGGACAATGCCGATGTCTACACCGCCAACGCCCAAAGCTACTGCACCCAGCTGCGTGAGCTGGATGCCGCCTATTCCCTCGTGGTGGAGCAGGCTGCCTTTGACACGCTGCTGGTAGCAGACCGGTTCCCCTTCCGCTATCTGGCAGAAGATTACGGACTGAACTACTATGCCGCCTTTGCAGGCTGCTCCGCGGAAACAGAAGCGAGCTTTGAGACCATCGTGTTTCTTGCAGACAAACTGGATGCTCTGGGGCTTAGAAGCGTGCTCGTCACCGAAAGCGGTGACGGCAGCATCGCAAGCACCGTCATCGCCGCCACCGCAGCGCAAAACCAGACGGTGCTGACGCTTAACTCTATGCAGGGCGTCACCGGCGAGGATGTAGCAAAGGGCGCAAGCTATCTTTCTATTATGGGACACAATCTGGAGGTCCTCCAAAAAGCACTCAACTAAGGAGCTTCTAACATGGCATTACTCACCTGTCAAAACGCCGACCTCGGGTATGAAAACACCGTGGTGGTAAAAAACTTAAATTTCGAAGTCAACGCCGGGGACTACCTGTGCATCGTAGGCGAAAACGGCTCCGGGAAAAGCACGCTTATGAAAACGGTGCTGAAGCTGCGCCAACCCCTTGCCGGTAAGATCGAGACCGGAGACGGTCTGCGCAAGTCCCAGATCGGATATCTTCCCCAGCAGACAGTGGTCCAGCGGGATTTTCCTGCCTCGGTCTGGGAGATCGTCCTGTCCGGCTGTCTGAATAAGTGCGGGCTGCGCCCCTTCTATTCCAAGGCAGAGAAGGCGCTTGCCCGGGAAAACATGGAGAAAATGGGTATCTCTCATCTGGCGAAGCGCTGTTACCGGGAGCTTTCCGGCGGACAGCAGCAGCGTGTCCTTCTGGCACGGGCGCTGTGTTCCACCAGCAAGCTGCTGCTACTGGACGAGCCGGTATCCGGACTGGACCCTAAGGTCACGGCAGAAATGTATGAGCTGATCCACAAGCTCAACCGGGAGGACGGAATCACGGTCATTATGATCTCCCACGACATTGCCGCGGCGGTAAAATACGCCAGTCATATCCTGCATATCAGCCATGAGCCTTTGTTCTTCGGCACGACTGCAGACTATCTCAAAAGCAAGCCGGGACTGCAGTTTTTGGAAGGAGGCGATGGGCGGTGACGATGCTTTTTGAAAAGCTGGAACTGTATTTCCAGTATCCTTTTGTGCGCTATGCCCTGATCGTAGGCGTGATGATCGCCCTTTGCTCATCGCTTTTGGGCGTGACACTGGTCCTCAAGCGGTTTTCCTTCATCGGTGACGGACTTTCCCATGTTGCCTTCGGCATCATGTGCTTTGCCGGGGTGCTGAACCTGAGCGACGAGATGATGCTGGTGCTGCCCGGAACGATCCTGTGCGCCGTGGTGCTGATCAGCGGCGGTCAGCGGGTGAAGATCAAGGGCGATTCCGCCATCGCTATGCTCAGCGTTGGCTCTCTGGCGATCGGCTATCTCGTTATGAATATTTTCTCATCCTCGGCAAACCTTAGCGGTGATGTTTGCAGCACGCTGTTCGGCTCTACCTCTATTTTAACTTTAAGTCTTTCTGAGGTCTGGCTGTGTGCCGGTCTGTCATTGCTGGTGGTGGCGATCTTCATTTTGTTTTATAACAAGATCTTTGCCGTCACCTTTGATGAGACCTTCGCCCAGGCGACCGGGACCCGTGCGGACCTTTACAACCTTCTGATCGCTGTGGTCATTGCTATCATCATCGTCCTTGCCATGAATTTGGTGGGCTCGCTGCTCATCTCCGCGCTGATCGTGTTTCCTGCCATGTCTGCCATGCGGATATTCAAAAGCTTCCGCAGCGTGATCGTCTGCGCCGGTGCTGTGTCTGTGGTCTGTGCGGCGCTGGGCATCCTGGTCTCCATTTTGGCAGGAACCCCTGTTGGCTCTACCATCGTTGCGGCAAACATTGTGGTGTTTGCGGTATGTTCTGCAGTTGGAGGTATCCGAAAATGAGATATGTGCGCAGTATTCTGGCGGTTTTCCTGTGTCTTTGCCTGTGCGGCTGCGGCAGCACAAAGGCTGATACAGCGGTAGATGTGGACCTGACCCAGCTGTCGAGCACCATGGTCTATGCAGAGGTCTCCAATATGCTCTCCGCCCCGGAGGCGTATGTGGGAAAAGTTGTGAAAATGCAGGGAGCCTTCTCTGTTTATGTAGGACAGACCCAGGTCTATTTTGCCTGCGTCATTGCCGATGCCACCGCCTGCTGCTCCCAGGGCATCGAGTTCGTCCTGGCAGGCGATCACGACTATCCGGCAGATTACCCCGCCCTGGGAACCACTGTCACAGTCACCGGCACCTTCCACACCTATGAAGAGGACGGCTACCAATACATTACCCTGATCGACGCAGTCATGGACTAAACGCCCAATAAAAGCGGACTGTGCGCTTGACAACAGGTGCAGACTGTGGTATCTTTTGGTGTATAAGAGCAGCGATTTTCTCCGTATTTTGACACCGCAGAAAAGGTACGATCCGGCGAATTGGTCTGTTCTTTTTGTGCTTGTATCGATCTGCGTCAACAGCAGGCTTGATAAACACAACTGTAAAAACAATTTTAGGAGGCAAACACATGAAAAAGTTCCTTGCACTGCTCCTGGCCATGGTTATGGTCCTGAGCCTGGCAGCCTGCGGCGGCAACACCGACAACGGTGACACCTCTGGCTCCACCGGCGACCCCTCTGATACCGCTACCGGCGATCTGAAGGTCGGCGCCATCTATATCAACAGCAAGAACGACACTGCCGGCTACACCTATGCGCACCACAACGGCATCGTCACCGCGATGAACGCACTGGGTCTGGATACGAACACCCAGCTGGTCATCCAGGACGAGATCCCCGAGGATTACGATCAGGTCTGCAACGCTGTGGACATCCTGGTCGGTGAGGACTGCGACATTATCTTCGGTATTTCCTTCGGCTATATCGACGCACTGGCTGACAAGGCTGAAGAGTACCCCGAAGTCATCTTCTCCCACGCTACCGGCTACAAGAGCAATGAGACCAACTTCAACAACTACTTTGGCCGTGCCTACCAGGCGCGTTACCTCGCTGGCATCGCTGCCGGTCTGAAGTCTCTGGAGGTTGGCAATAATAATGTTGGCTATGTTGCCGCTTACGGCACCGAGTACGCTGAGACCGCTTCCGGTATCAACGGCTTTGCAATGGGTGTCCGGGCAGTCAACCCCGATGCCACCATCTATGTCAAGAACCTGGGCGCATGGGCTGACGAGGTCAACGAGTCTGCCTTTGCCAAGGAACTGATCGACTCCTATAACTGCGGTGTCATCTCCCAGCACTGCGACTCCGCACAGCCCCAGATCGCCGCGCAGGATGCCGGCGTGTTCGGCTGCGGCTACAACTCCGACATGACCGCTGATGCGCCCAAGGCACATCTGACCGCTGCCATCTGGAACTGGAATGTTTACTACCAGACCGCTATGGAAGCTGCTATGTCCTGCGGCGACGCTGCTAACTTTGTTTCCACCATGGGCACCAGCGCTTACTACGGTGGCCTGGCTGAGGAGTTTGTGGACATCTCTCCCCTGACCGAGAACTGCGTGGAAGGCACGGACAAGATCATCGAGGAAGTCAGAGACCTGATCGTCTCCGGCAAGTGGGATGTCTTCTCCGGCGTGAAGCTGCAGATCGCTGACGGCACCGTCACCCAGGTCGACGCTGACCTTGTGGACAACGAGGGCAATGTGATCGTTGAGGCAGGCGGCGCTTCTGTTGAGGACAGCGTGATCACCGGCACCATGGATTATTTTGTGGAAGGCGTTAAGGAAGCCTAATTCAGTAACGACCCGATAAAAGCTACCGGGCTGGCCCCCAAACCGGCCAGCCCGGTCATTTTCTCAAGGACAGAAGAAAAACTGCAACCGGCAGGTTTCCGTTTTTCTTGTATCTTTGTGTGACAGAAAGAGGAGGAGTCTCCATGACCGAACAGTATGCCATTGAAATGAAAGGCATCCGCAAGACCTTCGGCAGCGTGGTCGCCAACAATGGGGTTAACTTAAATGTAAAGCAGGGCGAGATCCTTGCGCTGCTGGGAGAAAACGGCTCCGGCAAGACGACCCTCATGAATATGCTCTCCGGTATCTACAAGCCGGACTGCGGCAGCATCTATGTGGACGGCAAGGAGGTCTCCATCGACTCTCCGGAGGATGCCAAGAAGCTGGGAATCGGCATGGTCCACCAGCATTTCAAGCTGGTAGATGTGTTTTCCGCTGCGGACAACATCTGGATGGGCAAGGAAAAAGCCGGTGCCGTACTGAAAAAGGAGCGCTACACCCAGATCGAGGAAATGGCGCGCAAATTCGGTTTTGAGATCGACCCCCGGAAAAAGGTCTACAACATGGCCGTTTCTGAAAAGCAGACTCTGGAGATCATCAAGGTCTTGTACTACGGTGCAAAGGTCATCATTCTTGACGAGCCCACCGCGGTGCTGACGGTCCAGGAGATTCAAAAGCTGTTCGGTGTCCTGCGGAAGATGAAGGAGGACGGACACGCCATCATCATTATTACCCATAAGCTCAACGAGGTTTTGGAGATATCTGACCGGGTAGCGATCCTGCGCAAGGGCGAGTATATCACCACTGTAGACACCGCTACCACCAACGAGCAGGCACTGACTGAGTGGATGGTTGGACGCAAGGTAGATCTGAACATCGACCGCCCGGTCGTGGAAAGGACCCGTCCGCTGCTGGAGGTCCGGGATCTGACCATCCGCAACGACGAGGGCGCAACTGCCATTGACGGCGTGAATTTCTATATCCGCGGGGGTGAGATCTTAGGCGTTGCCGGTATTGCCGGCTGCGGTCAGAAGGAGCTGTGTGAGGCCATTGCCGGACTGCGTCCCATTGAAAAGGGACAGATGATCCACAAAGGCGACAACATCGTGGGTCTTTCCCCCAAGGCGATTCTGGAAAAGGGCATCTCCATGTCCTTTATCCCCGAGGACCGACTTGGCATGGGACTTGCTCCGTCCATGTCGATTACAGATAACATGCTGCTGAAAAATTACAACGACACCAAATCCCCCTTTGTTGACCGCAAGCGGGGGCGTGCCGATGCTGAACAGGCCATCCGGGAGCTGGAGGTGGTCACCCCCTCCACCGAGACCCCTGTGCGGCGGCTTTCCGGCGGTAATGTCCAAAAGGTGCTGCTGGGACGGGAGATCAAGGCCGGACCCAATGTGATCATTACTGCGTATCCTGTCCGAGGGCTGGACATCAATTCCTCCTATGCCATCTACAACATCCTCAACCGCCAGAAGCTCAGCGGTGTCGGTGTGCTGTTCGTGGGCGAGGATCTGGATGTTATGATGTCGCTGTGCGATAAGATCATGGTCCTGTGTCACGGTAAGGTCATGGGCGTTGTCCATGCTCACAAGACCTCCAAGGAAGAGCTGGGTCTGATGATGACCGGTGCGCTGGATCTGACAGACAAATACGAGGACAAGCCCGCAGGTATCGCCAAGGATACTCTGTTCGGCGAGCAGACGGAAAGTGAGGGGGCATAACATGGGATTTCATATTGTAAAGCGTGATAAATGTCCTCTTTGGAAGATGCTCTGCTTCTATGCCGCCGCCGTACTGCTGGCACTGCTGCTGGGGGCGGTGGTGCTGCTGTGTCTGGGTGTCGACCCCGTCGCCTACTACACCCGGATGTTTACCATGGGCACCATCGGCAACAAGATTGCCTACAAGACCTATGAAAATTATCTGAAAGCCTTCGTCCCCCTGGCGCTGACCTCCGTGGCACTGTCGCTGGCGTTCAAAATGCGTTTTTGGAACATTGGCGGTGAGGGACAGTTTATTATGGGTGCCATTGCTGCCGCCTTTGTTGCGTTTAAGGCAGGCGGTGTGCTGCCCACCCTTTTGACGCTGGTGCTGATGTGTCTGGCAGCTATGCTTGCAGCCGGTCTTTACGGACTGCTGGTAGCGGCGCTGAAAGTAAAGTGGGGCACAAATGAGACGCTGCTGACACTGATGCTCAATTACATCGCCTTATATATTCTGACCTACCTTGCGGAGACCAAGGCAGACTGGAATTTCTTCCTGAACCCCACTTCAGAGCGTCCGGTTTTTGCCAGCTTTGCCAAGCTGGTGTCCTTCCCCTCCATTCCCATCGGAGAAAAATTTGGGTTGAATGTATGTGTGCTGCTGACCTTCGTCATTGGCATTCTGGTGGCTGTATATCTGAAATACACCAAGCAGGGCTATGAGATCAGCGTGGTGGGCGATAGCGCGGGTACTGCCCGGTACGCCGGCATGAAGGTCAATAAGATCGTCCTGCGCACTGTTTTCCTGTCCGCTTGCCTGATCGGTCTGGCTGCTGCCTTTAAGGTAGGCACTGCCGGAATCCTGTCCACCACCATCACTGACGATGTGGGCTTTACCGGCATCATCGTCGCCTGGCTGGCGCAGCTGAATACGGCTGCCATTTTCGTGGTATCCGCACTGATCTGTATGCTTGACTACGGCTCTACCGTGGCTGCAGCAACCTTCTCTCAGGTGGACTCCAGCTTCGCAAATATGCTCCAGGGCGCGATTTTGTTCTTGGTCCTGGCGGCAGATTTCTATACCCGTTTCCGGATCGTCCGGGCAAAGAAAGGAGAAAATGACAATGCAAATGGATAAAATGAGCGTCATTACCTCCTTCCTGCATAACATCGTAGTATACAACATCCCCCTGCTCTATGGCACGGTGGGCGAGATCGTGGTAGAAAAATCCGGCAGCCTGAATCTGGGTGTGGAGGGCATCATGGCTGTGGGCGCGATCTTCGGTTATATCCTGGGCTGCTATGCCAACAGTCTGGGTGTCGGTATCCTGGTATCCTTCCTTGCCGGTGCTCTGTGCGGACTGCTGTTTGCCGCACTGACCGTTTCCCTGCAGGCAAATCAGAACATTACCGGTCTTACACTGACCACCTTCGGTCTGGGCATCTATTTCTTCGTGGGCAACGGTCTGAAGGCTGTCAACTGGCCGGTCATGGCAGACTATCCTGCCATCAAAAACGGCTTTGCCGATCTGCCTATCCCCCTGCTGTCGGATATCCCTCTCATCGGCAAGGGACTTTTCAGCCACAATGTTTTTGTGTATCTGGGCATTGCGGTCGCGGTGGTCATGTGGTGGTATCTCAAGCACACCACCCCGGGTCTGCGGCTGCGGGCGGTAGGCGAAAACCCCGGTGCGGCGGACTCCGTGGGCATTAATGTCAAGCGCTACAAGTATCTGCACATCTGCCTGGGCTGCGGCATCATGGGCATCGGTGGGTACTATATGGGTCTGAATATGTCCGGCTCCTTCAACTCCAGCTGCTGGATCAACGGCTACGGCTGGATCGCTGTGGCGTTGGTGATCTTCGCCAACTGGAGCCCGGTCCTCGCCATACTGGGAACCTTCGTGTTCGGCTTCTTTAACACGCTGCGTGTATCCGGTACTTCTTTGGCTGCTGCCTTCCCCGGCGCGCTGGGCTGGCTGGCAAGCATTCCTACGCAGGTGTATCAGGCGCTGCCCTTTATCATCACCGCCATCGTGCTGGTCGTCTCCTCTGTAAGCAAAAAGAAAAACAGCGGTCTGCCCGCCTCCCTGGGTCTGAACTACTTCCGTGAGGACCGGTAAGTGGCGGAGCCGCCACTGGCAACACGCGCGTCAGGCTGTGGTTATATCAACGCATTCTGATCGCGCTCGGTAACGGCAGTACAGCTATAACTCCAGCTGGGTTTGTACTTCCTGCACAGCAATACACCGGCTGAAGCTCTCTTCAGCCGGTTTTTGTTTCGATAATTGAAAGGTTGGTTTACAATGGCTTCTATTATTCATAAGGCTGCCAAGGGCGATCGGAAAGCCCTGGAGCTTCTCTACAGCAATCATAAAAACAAGGTATACACCATCGCCCGGTCGATCCTGCTGGACGATGCCCAGGCACAGGAGGTAACAGCCACTGCCTTCCGGGAGCTGTTTGCAGGACTGAAAACTTCCCAGCCCACTGCAGAGGCTTTCACCTTTCAGGCTGCCGCAAAGGCAGCAGGGCTTTGCAAAGCACGGATGACGAAGAAAAACCCCAAGGTCTTCCGTCTTCCGGCAAATAAAAACTTCTCCCTTCCCCAAGGACTTTCCGTTAAGGAAGCCGCCGGCGATGCGGACTTTTATCTTATAAACCTGCCCGGACTGCAGCGGTTCATTTTTGTGATGCACACTGCAGGCGGCTGGGATGCGCGGCAGCTGGCACAGGCGCTGAATATAGATTCTGCCGCTGCCCAGGCAGCAATTGACGCACAGAACGGAAATTGGGAACATCTGTCCAAGGGGCGGCACACCACCTACGGGCAGATCGCCGGAGCGCTTGCCGCCTGCGCACTGGCGCCCGGGGAATCCGTTGATGCTCAGGTGGAGGCAGTCATCGACGCCATCGCCACCCCAGCAGAAACCAAGGCGAAAAAGGACAAAAAGCGCAACATTATTCTGGCTGCCATCGGCGGCATTGCCGCCATTGCGGTGATCGTCGCCATTGTGATCGCCTGCCTTCCCGGTCCTGTCTACTACGCAGACATCCAGATACAGGATCACGGCACTGTGACGGTGCAGCTGGATTCGGACAACGCACCCATCACCTGTGAAAATTTTATCAGCCTTGCGGAAAGCGGCTTTTATAACGGTCTGACCTTCCACCGGATCATTGAGGGCTTTATGATGCAGGGCGGCGACCCCGAAGGCGACGGCACCGGCGGTTCGGATAAGGATATCGTCGGCGAATTTTCCGCCAACGGCTACGATAACGACCTGTCCCATGTCCGGGGCGTGATCTCCATGGCACGGTCTGACGACTATGACAGCGGCAGCTCCCAGTTCTTTATCGTCCAGCAGGACAGTCCCCATCTGGACGGTCAGTATGCCGCCTTCGGCTGGGTCACAGAGGGTATGGATATCGTTGACGCCATTTGCGCAGCCGCAGAGCCTACAGACGGCAACGGCTCCATCTCTCCGGAGGATCAGCCGGTCATTACAGCCATCACCATCCGTTCCGCGGACAAATAATGATAGAAGCGCTGTCTCATCCACCTTGAGACAGCGTTCTTCTTTTATCAGGTATCCTTTCTTTGCTGCAGCGGGGTTCTTCCATAATGCTTTTTATATGCAGCAATAAAGTGGGAAGCAGAGCTGTAACCGCAGACGGCAGCAATGTTAGCAATATTCATCTGGGTGTTGGTGACCAGGTCACTGGCGCGGTCCATGATTTGGATATCCACGCACCCCGCCTCCTTTTTCATTAAAATAATATAGAATTGATAAAAAGCCAATTTTTTATATTATTTAACCATATGTCCCGTTGTTTGACGGCAGGATGCAGTGATAAAGTGATATCACAAAACAGCGCTTCCGCGTGTCAAAAACAATACCCTCCCAGGGCAAATAGTTGTCCCTGTTGCCAAAAGGCAACGGGGACTGGTACGGGCGACAGGACTTGAACCTGCACGGAAATCCATTGGAACCTAAATCCAACGTGTCTGCCAATTCCACCACGCCCGCATTAGTTTCATTCTACCATGACACTTTTTCCTTGTCAACGAAAAATCCGGTGCTGTAT
>JAZSHB010000067.1:0-4729 GCA_045533015.1 Faecousia sp. | reverse complement strand
GGCGCGGAGATTCTGGAAGGTCTGAAATGGGTAGATAATGCAGATCCCTACGCCAATGAAAGTGGCATCGGTTTTGTACCCGATCCCATCATCCGGTCTCTGGGTGTTCCCCTGGTCACCGGTGATATCCCCGGTGTTGCGGTGGTGCTGGGCAAGGCAGATAACGCTGCCGATGTGGTCAATGTGGTAAAGGATTACCAGTCCAAGGGCATTATGACCTTTATGGTCGGTGATGTGATCGAGCAGTGCGCTGAGGGCGGCGTGAAGATGGGTCTGGAGTTCCGCGTGATCCCCCTGGGTCACGATGTGACAAGCGTGATCCATGTGGTGACCGTTGCGGTCCGTGCGGCGCTGATCTTCGGCAATGTGCAGCCCGGAGATCTGGGCGGTCTTCTAAACTATACCAAAGAACGCGTACCGGCATTCGTCAACACCTTCGGCGCGCTCAATGAAGTGGTCGTTTCTGCCGGCGCAGGCGCGATCGCTCTGGGCTTCCCCGTGATCGTAGATATTGACCTGGGCGAGAATCAGGTGCCGGGCGCATTGGAATCTGTCTGCGATCATGCCGATACCGTCAAGAAATCTCTGGAGCTGCGCAACATTAAGATCAAGGTCAAGGAGCTGCCTATTCCTGTGGCATTTGCTGCTGCCTTCGAAGGCGAGATCATCCGTAAGGCAGATATGCACAATGAATGCTGGTCTTCTGTCAATCCTACCGCCGAGCTGGTGGTCATGCGGGAGATGGGGCAGATCGAGGATCACAAGATCACGATCATCGGACCGGATCTGGATCAGCAGAAGGATCTGGCACTGGTGACTTTTGTGGAGGTCGCCGGCAAGAAGATGCAGGTGGACTTTGAGAGCGTCATCGAGCGTAAGTTCCATGCCTGGTTCAACTACATGGAGGGCGTGATGCACACCGGTCAGCGCAACCAGGTACGGGTGCGCGTGTCCAACGCTGCCTTTGAAAGCGGTCTGCGGCTGGAGCATTTTGCACAGGTTTTGTATGTGATGATCATGGACGAATTTGACGCGGTGGTCGACAAATGTCAGATCACGCTGATCACAGACCCGGCAGAGGCGGAGAAATTCCGGGATACCGTGGCAATGCCCCGGTATGCCCAGCGGGATGACCGGTTGGCTTCCATGACGGATGAGGCGGTAGACCGCTATTATACCTGCATCCTGTGCCAGTCCTTCGCACCTGCCCACTGTTGCGTGGTCACCCCGGAGCGTCTGGGTCTGTGCGGTGCGGTCTCCTGGCTGGATGCCAAGGCGACCAACGAGCTGGATCCCAACGGTCCCTGTCAGCCCATTGAGAAGAAGGGTCTGATCGATGCGCGTACCGGTCGTTACGAGGAAGTTAACCGCATGATCAATGAAGCCACCCATGGCGCGGTGGAGAACGTTACCTTGTACTCCATTCTGGAGGATCCCATGACCTCCTGCGGCTGCTTCGAGTGTATCTGCGGCATTGAACCCATCTCCAACGGCGTGCTGGTGGTCAACCGGGAATACAAGGGCATGACCCCTGCGGGTATGACCTTCGGTGAGCTGGCAAGCTGCACCGGCGGCGGTGTCCAGACCCCCGGCTATATGGGACATGGCAGACACTTTATCGCTTCCAAGAAGTTTGTTTCTGCTGAGGGCGGTATCGGGCGTATCGTGTGGATGCCCAAGGAGCTGAAGGACGATGTGGCAGAACGGCTGAACAAGACTGCAGCTGAGCTGCTGGGCATTGAGAATTTCTGCGATATGATCGCAGACGAGACCGTCACCACCGATGGCGAAGAGCTCTTGAACTGGCTGACAGAGAAGAACCATCCCGTCCTGGGTATGGAGCCTTTGCTGTAAGCGACAAATAAAAAACACCCGGAGGCGGCATATGCCGCCTCCGGAAATGAACGCCTTTGTTTTGCGCCGGCTGCCCCATTGGGGCAGTACGGTCTGCAGCTTTGGGGCATCGAAGCATGGTTAAAAAAGAAAAATCCCAGAATAAAGGAATAAACCTATGAAAGTAACCTTCCAAATCGAGGGCGGAAGCCCTGTTCAAATCGAATGTAACGCCGGTGATAATCTGCTGGAGCTGGCGCGGCGGGCGAATGTTGCCATTGATGCCCCCTGCTCCGGCAACGGCTCTTGCGGCAAGTGCCGCGTGAAGCTGATCGAGGGTGAGGTGGAGAGCATCCCCTCCCGGCATATCACCGACGAGGAATATGAAGCCGGCTGGCGGCTGAGCTGCAACTGCAAGGTCATCGGTGACTGCACCGTGTTCGTGCCGGATATTGCCAGCGCTTACCAGAGCCGGATGAAAACGGCTGACCTGTCCAGCCCCCAGGAGATCGCTATTTTCCAGGAGGCGCAGGCAGAAATGGCAGCCAGCGGGATCGTATTTTCCAACAGCTTCCGCAGCGTACAGCTTGTAATGGATGCGCCCAGCGAGGAGGACACTATGCCCGATGTGGAGCGCCTGCAGTGGGCGATCCAGGCACAGCTGGGCGTAGAAAAGGTGGAGGTGCCGTATGCTGTTATGGTCAAACTGGCAGCCACCCTCCGGGACAATGGGTTTGCTGTCTGTGTCAAAGGTGCGCTAAAGGGAAATGTATTCCAGTGCATGGAGATCTGCGCCCCCGGAGATGATAGAATCGTGGGTTGTGCCGTGGATATCGGTACGACGACTGTGACCATGGTGCTGGTGGACCTGACCAGCGGCGAGATCCTGGCAAAGGGTTCTTCCGGCAACGGGCAGATCCGCTACGGTGCGGATGTGATCAACCGTATCATTGAAAGCACGAAGCCCGGCGGCAAAAAGAAGCTGCAGGATGCGATCGTGAAGGAAACGCTGACCCCTATTATTGCCAATTTGTGCAGGAGCATCGATCTTAATTGCCGATCGATCCTCCGCTTTGCCATCGGTGCCAACACCACGATGAATCATCTGCTTGTGGGTGTAGATGCAGACCCGGTGCGTATGGATCCCTATATTCCCAGCTTTTTTGCATGGGAGGGACTGCTGGCACAGGATCTGCACCTGCCGGCAAATCCCCTGGCGCCGGTGGTGATCGCGCCGAATATCGGCTCCTATGTGGGTGGCGATATTACCGCAGGTACGCTGGCGACTATGATGTGGGACCGGGACGAAATGATCCTGTTTATCGACCTTGGCACCAACGGTGAGATCGTGTTCGGCAACCGGGATTTCCTGATGAGCTGTGCCTGCTCCGCAGGTCCTGCCTTCGAGGGCGGCGACATCTCCTGCGGCATGCGTGCCACGGACGGTGCGGTGGAGGCGGTGACGGTGGATAAGGACACCATGGAACCCACCCTTACGATCATAGGCGACCCGGGGCAAAAATGTGTGGGCATCTGCGGTAGCGGCATCATCGATATTATCGCGGAGCTGTTCCGCACCCGGATCATCAATGCCCGGGGGCAGTTTTCCCGGGAAGGCAGACGGATCCGGCGGGATAAGTACGGCATGGGGCGGTATGTGCTGGCGTTTGAAGAGGAGACTGAGACCGGCAGAGAGGTGTCCATCAACGAGGTGGATATCGATAACTTTATCCGTGCCAAGGGCGCGATCTATTCCGGCATCGATACCCTTTTGCAGTCTGTAGATATGACCCCTGAGTGCATTGAAAGGGTCTATGTTGCCGGCGGAATCGGCAGTGGAATCAATATGAAAAACGCGGTGCAGATCGGTATGCTGCCGGATGTGGAGCTGGAGAAGTACCGGTATATCGGCAACTCCAGTCTCACCGGTGCCTATGCTATGGCGGTCAGCGATGCAGCCTGCGAAAAGTGCCATGAGGTTGCTGCGAACATGACCTATTTGGAGCTTTCCACATATCCCGGTTATATGGACAGCTTTGTAGCGGCATGCTTCCTGCCGCATACCGATTCCAGCCTGTTTCCCAACAGTGTGCAGGAATGAAGGAGAAAACGATGCAAGTAGAAAATCATAAGGAAGAAGTTCCTTTTTCCTATTATGAAGAAAAATTCCGCACCCTGGACCCGACGGAGGCGGTCAGCAGACTGCAGGATGTGAGATGGGATGGGAAGGAGTTTTATGTAAACCTGTTAGGCACGGAGTATGAGATCTGCCATCCCCATTATGCCATTACGCCTACCTGTCCGCTGCCGGTACAGACATTTTTACTGCGGTATCTGCTGGAGAGCAGGACGGTTTCCTGGGGCGGTGCATGGAAGACTTTCCGGGAAATGCCCTGGGGGGAGATGTACATAAAGCCCTACACAGGACGGGTATTGACCCGGGCGGCGTTCACCTTCGGCACCCGGTTGGAAAAATTCCGGGAAGCCTGTGAAAAAATGGGTGCGATCGCCCTGCCCCACGGGGATGCCGGCTATCAGCTCGACTTTGTGGGCGGCTACGCCATGCAGATTCTGGTCTGGGAGGGTGACGATGAGTTCCCCCCCAATGCCCAGGTGTTGTATTCGGACAATTTTACCGAGGGCTTTGCTCCAGAGGACCGGGTAGTGGCGGGCGATATCCTCATCTCTACCATTAAGATGCATATGTAGACAGAAAGGATGGTCACCTGACCATCCTTTCTGTGTCAAATTCCGCTTTGTCGAGCTGTTTACCGACAAGCATCAACCAATTGTCATTCCGAGCCAGTGCGCACACTGGCGTGGGAATCTACTGGTAAAACTCGATTTTTGAGATTGCCACACCAGTGACATCGGTCACTGGTTCGCAATGACAACA
>JAZSHB010000007.1:0-9161 GCA_045533015.1 Faecousia sp. | reverse complement strand
GTCAATCAGCACTTCACCGCTGTTTGCAGGAAACACATCCATCAGAATACGTATAGATGTGGTCTTGCCGGCACCGTTTCTGCCAAGCAGTCCGAAGGCTTTGCCACCCTCAGCTTTGAATGAAACTCCGGTGAGGACTTTCTTCTCACCAAAGGATTTTTCTATATTTTTAAGTTCTAAAATCATTTTGCTTCAGACTCCTTAAATTTCAAGTTAATGGCACCGATACCGCCACTAACCTCGATGCTGTTATTACCGTTACCTTGTCCCTTGATATTAGAAACGCTTGTGCCATCTACTGTGATATTACCAAGACCTTTTTCTATATCAAGTTTATAATCATCCTTATTACCAATTATGGTTATGTTGGACTCTCCAACACCTAAATCGAAATCACTTTCACCTGTAAGAGCAGAAGTCAGATTCAACTGACCTACACCCATATCTAAATCAAGGTTATGAAGTGCACCGCCTGATATTGTGATTTTTCCTGCACCACCGTCAATGTCAATATCTGAGGCGGCAACAAGAGTATCAATGGTAACTTCACCGGCACCGAGTTCAAAATTCATTGTAGAAGCAGATAAGCTATCTACAGTCAGTGTTCCTGCGCCTGTTGTGATATTTGCTTTTTCAAATACGGTGTCCACAGGAATATATAAAGTCAGTACGGCGCCGGTATAAGTACTACCGTTAAACTTTTTTGTTTCCTTAATAGTTAGAACGCCGTTTTTATCCTCGACAGTAAGATGCTTTAAATTGCTTTCAACTGAAAAGCTTTCACCTTGCTTTACTTGAAAATCAGCAGCATTGATTTTAATTTCGAGGCTACTTATGTCAGATGAAACTGTATAAATTTTAATATCTTCGGTCACTGTATCACCGCCGAAAAATCCGCCGAACAGACCAAACATACTCAAAGCACCTCCAATAATGCTGACTGTAAGAAAGATAGCAAATCCCATTGCTATATATTTTACTGTTTTTTGGAAATTGGTCATTTAATTTCAACGCCTCCAAACATACAAGTGCCGCTTACATAGATGGTAGGAGCTTCTTTATGTAATGCTGTTTTGTTTGATATTCCACCGAAGATACAATTTGAACTAACTTTAACATTTACATTATCGGGGACAAGAATATCAATGCCTCCGAAGATTGCCGATACCTGAATTGCACAGTCTTTTTCGATAATAGCATTTTTTAAATCACAATCAACTCCACCAAATACGGCGGTGAGCTCTGCACCTTCAAACACTTCGCCGTCATAATTCAATTCACAGCCAGAGAAGGTGGCACAACCAACCTTTGTTTCGCCGCCGTTTTGCTTGATTTTAGCGATAATTTCATTTGCCTTATTTCCAAAAATTCCGGTAAAAACCATCTTCAAGCCGATAATTACAATAATGGCAGGAACAAGAAGTTTCCACAACATCGAGAAACTCAAAATATCTTGGCAGCACAATAACAGGAATACACCAACTGCTATACCAATAATGTTTCCTGTCTTTTCGCGCTCTGTAAATAATCCCACGGCACACGGCACGATAATAAACAGTGTCCACCAACCGTCAAAGAAAATATCGATGTTCGTTATGTTTAATGCGTTCAGTGCAAATAACGCGCCTGCTGCAATAAGCACGATTCCCCACAAAATACTGCTAATTTTTTTCATTATTTTTCCTCTTTTCCATAAATAAAAAGTGCGTGACCGAAGCCACGCACCGAAAAGCGCAACCCCGATTGTCGCCAAACAAAGCTCAAATAGAAAAGGATACCCTTATTACCATCCGAGTGGAGTTGCGTTTTTACCGAACCCATATCGGATGATAACCAAAAAAGGGCATAATATCCCCTTGGTATTAAGTTGGTCCTTTTCCTTATTCTGCTTTGTTTGGCTTATATATTATACCACAGCAGTTTATAAAAATAAAGTATTTTCAGAAAACTTACGATTTCTGTGGCTCTGCTGCGGATAATAAATACACTCCAAATAATAACGATAATAAAAATAGCAGCAGACAGCGAAAACCACTGTCTGCCACTGTAGATACATTGTATTAAGTTGGTATTATTCCCACTCGATCGTACCAATGGGCTTCGGAGTCAGGTCCATGAGGACGCGGTTGATGCCCTCTACCTCGTGGGTGATGCGATCGGTGATCTTGTGCAGCACCGCATAGGGGATCTCCTCGACGGTCGCGGTCATAGCATCCTTTGTGTTGACTGCCCGGATGATCGCAGGCCAGCCCTCGTAGCGCAGTTCATCGCGCACACCGACGGATTTCATATCCGGCACAGCGATGAAGTACTGCCAGACCTTTTCAGCAAGACCGCACTTGTCAAACTCTTCCCGCAGGATGGCACCCGCCTCCCGCAGAGCATGCAGCCGGTCGCGGGTAATGGCACCCAGGCAGCGCACACCCAGTCCGGGACCGGGGAAGGGCTGCCGGTAGACCATGGCGTGGGGCAGACCCAGGGCTTCGCCCACGACGCGCACCTCGTCCTTATACAGCAGCTTCACAGGCTCGACCAGCTCCATCTTCATGTCCTCGGGCAGACCGCCCACATTGTGATGGGACTTGACAGGCTTGCCGCTTTCTGCTGCCTTGATGGATTCCAGAATATCGGGGTAGATCGTTCCCTGCGCCAGGAAATCGATACCCTCCAGCTTAGCAGCCTCTTCATCAAAAACTTTGATGAACTCGCCGCCAATGATCTTGCGCTTTTTCTCCGGGTCAGAGACACCTGCCAGCAGATCCAGGAACCGATCTGTCGCGTCTACATAAATGAGGTTTGCATCCAGCTCCTCACCGAAGACCCGGATCACATCCTCGCTTTCACCCTTACGCATAAGACCGTGGTTAACATGGACGCAGACCAGCTGCTTGCCGATCGCCTTAATAAGCAGTGCGGCAACCACCGAGGAATCAACACCGCCGGACAGTGCCAGCAGCACCTTCTTATCGCCCACCTGGGCGCGCACCTCAGCGATCTGCTCCGCGATAAAGGCATCTGCCTGTTCCCGGGTGGTGATACGCTGCATGGATTCAGGACGAACATTTGAAGACATACCGTTTCCCTCCATAAATAAGATAGCATCATTATACATATATTTTTTTTAGTGTGCAACAAAAAAATACAGGAAACTGCAAGAAAACCTATAAAAATTTGCTACTTTTCCATGGCAAGGTTTTGTGAAATTTGCATCCTCTGGGCTTAGTACGCCGCCAAGATCAGGCGATAATACATCCGCTTGAAAAGATTCTTCTTTTTCAGCTGCTGCCTGGCGGCGCAGATATACACTTCAAAGTCTTGCAGCTGCGCCGCATCAAGGGTATGCTGGCTGAATTTCGCCCTCTGGGTGAGGTGGAACAGCTGCGGATCCGGGGTGCAGCCCAAAAGCCGTGACAGCTGTGCTGCTTCCTGCCACAGGCTCACCGCCTGGGCGTTCACATCCATGCGACTGCGCCGCTTGACGCGAACCAGCCGCCGGAAGTACCGCTGCAGCTCAGCTATGCCAAACAGGGTCAGTACTGCTGCCACGAGCAGCAGCACCGTCAGCGGTGATCGTGCTGTTTCCGTATGGGGGAGTTGTTCGTCAGAGGGCAGCACCACTGCCTGTTCTGATGCGGAGGGGGTTGCCTCCAGCACGGTCCAGCCAAAGCCGGGAAGCCAATACTCCACCCACGCGTGCGCCATAGTTCCGTTTACCACAGTCTTCTCTCCAGCTTTTGCCTGCACCATATATCCGGTAACATATCTGGCAGGGATGCCTGCAGCCTGCAGAAGTACTGCCGCGGAGCTGGCAAAATGGACACAGTAGCCGGTATCTGCACTGTCCAAAAACCATCGGACAAAGTCCTTTTTGTATTTGGGCATTGCCTGGGTGTGGGTGTCGTAGACTGCGCTGTTGCGCACATAGGCGGCGATCGCGTTTGCTTTTTGCCAGACCGTATCCGCCTGCCCGGTGAGCTGCTGTGCCAGAGGCTGCGCCCATTTGCAAACGCTTTCATCCAGGTGCAGATATTGGGACAGATCCTGTTCCGTCTGCTCCAGCTGTGCCAGATAAGCCTGCTTGGGCACAGCGCTGCAGCTAAAGGTATACTGGGTCAGCAGACGGCTGTTTTCTACACCTACGGTGATATCTGTCAGGTCCATGCTGTTTACATAATATGGAAGGTACAGCATTCTGTGGGCAAAGCGTGTGCTGACCGTTACCGACCCTGCCCGTTCCAGCTCTGTGGGCCAGTAAAGGGCGTCGGTGCTAGTTCCGCTGCTGGTCCAGCTGACACCGTCATAGCTGTCCATGGCGCGACTGCGCAGGTATAGGATCGCATCGTAATCCGCTGTTACCTGCAGGATCTGTGCGGTGGATTGCGTCTGCGCGCCTACCGCTGTCAGGTCCACCCCATTGGCATCGGTGACAGGCTCGTTTCCGGTAAGCTTGTCCCAGAAGGTCTGGACGGTGTTTGAATCTACGATGGTATCGACGAAATTATTTTCCTGTTCATTCTGGGGTACGAGGTAAAAAAGCACCAGCAGTACCAACGCTGCCGGCAGGACCGCTAGCGTGCCCAGACGGTTACCCTGGTGGGCATCCTTTTTCCGAACTGTGCAAGTCAGCAGCATCAGCACAACACCCAAAAGCAGCAGATAGAACCATAGACTTTCCGGTGGCGTGCTGTCTATGATCAGGCATGCTGTCAGCGGCAGCAGTCCCATAACCACGCTGGGTATCACTGTTTTTCCCCGGCATACTGCCCACGCCACAGCCATGGCGGTCAGCGCGCCCCACAGGCACAGGAAAAGGGTGGGTCCCAGGGCGTTGGCTGCCTGAGTCCCCATGACGAAGTCATTGACCGAGAGGATACCCCAGCCATGGACCCGTTCATACTGCCACAGTACGCTTTTGAGCAGAAATTCCGCACTGCTTGCCAGTTTTCCGATCTGCCACAGGTAGCCCAAAGTCACAGCAGCAATACATGGGGGAAGAAAGCCAAATTTCACGGTAAAGCACAGGCTGCAAACTATCGCAGCCAGCAGACACCACAGAGCAGCTGTTGGCAGCTGTGCCGCCAGGTCGAAGCCGCTGACCAGACAGGCAATGCCGGAAAAACTGAGCAAAAATGCCAGAATAATGCTTTGCAGGCAGGTGTACCACTTCTCATGTTTCATGGGTATCACCTCGGATATGAAACTGCCACAGTACATTTTCTTTGACGAATACCGGCTCAGAGAGTGCCGGGGGACTTTCCAGAAGGCAGTGCAGTCCTGCCTGCCAGGTGTTCGGATCGGAGACAGCAAAGTCCACAACGCCGGCACCGGTCAGACACCGGATCCGGTGGGGCTGACGCAGGGTAAGCAAATGGCTGCTGACAAACAGCAGCTTTCCCAGCTTTTGATCCAGCTGTTCCGGGGTGCCGCAAAGGGTCATCGTGATCAGATGTCCCTGCACCGCCGGTTCGACCGGCTCAGAAAAGATGTATTTACCTGTTTTGGCGGTCATTTTCCAGTGGATATTGCGCACCTCGTCACCGGGGCGGTAGAGCCGCAGCTCCCGATCCTCGGAAAAACCGCCGCCGGGCTTGGGTCTCCAAACGCTGACCTGCTTTTTTTCGGGACTTGGCAGATCATCCACCCTTACAGGCTTGGGCTGTACATATACGGTGCCCGCATCGCCGCACTTCAGCCGGCGGCGGAAAAGCCCCAGATAGTCATAAACATACAGCCGGGGGCAAAATACCTCCAGCTTACCGCAATGTTCCGTGGGAAGACGCTCCCCGGGCAAACCCACATAGCGCACCCCGGTCAGTCGGTTGTGCACCTTTAAGGGACTGGCAATAGGCGGGACAGGAAATTTACACTGCACCGCCAGATTGGTTTTTGTGGGCATTCCCACCCTGGCTGTCTGGGGGCATTGGAGCTGCGCGGTTACTGTCAGCATTGCCGGCAGGCTCAGGACAAGGGAAAACCAGGGCAAAAAAAGGACTGTCAGCAGCAGAATCCATAAAGTCCAGGATCTGAGAAAAATGTACCCGGCAAGGCAGCCCAATAACACCGCCAGATATCCGATTCTGCGCCCGGTCATCCGCTGATCTTCGGGGCACGGACGCTTCTTAGGATCTCGCTTAAAATCTGCTCTGCGTCCTTGTCTGTGCCGGGCGCTGTCTGGACACGGTGCGCCACCGCGTTAACGAATGCCTCCTGCACATCCCGGGGAACGACATAATCTCTGCCCCGCAGCTGTGCCACTGCCTTTGCCAATGCCACCACCGCAAGGGTCGCCCGGGGGCTACCGCCCCGCAGCAGCGCCTCGCTGCGCCGGGTGGCACCCACCAGTGTGACCACATATTCCGCAATTTGCTGGGAAACATGGGTCCGGGCAACGGTCTGCTGCAATTCTGTCAGCTCCTGCAGGGAGAGCACTTGCGCGATCTGCGACAGGGGATCGCTGTCCTGGCGCTGCAGGAGCATCGTCACCTCGTCCGTCGGCGCGGGATAGCCCAGGCGCAGCCTGAGCATAAACCGATCCACCTGGCTGTCCGGCAGCAGCTGCGTACCGGCAGCGCCGGTGGGGTTCTGGGTCGCGATGACGGTAAAGGGCTGCGGCAGGGGATAGGTCACACCATCCACCGTTACCTGTCCCTCCTCCATTGCCTCTAAAAGGGCAGACTGAGTCCGGGAGGTAGCCCGGTTCAGCTCGTCTGCCAAAAACAGATTGCACATGACCCCGCCGGGACGGAACACCATCTCCAAGGTCGCCTGGTTCAGCACCGAATAGCCGGTCACATCCGACGGCAGCACATCCGGTGTAAATTGCATACGGTTATAGGAAAGTCCCAGACAGCGGGAAAACGCCACCGCCATGGTGGTCTTACCCACACCGGGAATGTCCTCCAGCAGAATGTGCCCCTTGGCAAGAAGCGCCGCCAGAACCCAAAGCAGAACAGAATCCTTCCCCACCACAGCTTTACGCACCTGGTCCAGGATCTTCTGCGCGTTTTCTACGACACGGTCCACAGCAGCACCTCCTTTTCATCCATTGTAGCCGTTTTATGTTGAAATAAACCTTGGATTTGCACAATACCTTAATGTCTATACACCCAGCAGGTAGTCTGTGTTTTCTACTTTCTTACCGCCCAGCAGATAGACCCGGGCAACCCGGCGTCCGATGGTGCATACCTGCTCATAATTAAAGCTGCCGGCAGCGGCAGAGAGTTCCTCTGCGGTAATCACCGCGTGACCGCTTTTTCCCATAAGCACCACATCATCCCCCGGTAAAACATCGGGGATCTCCGATACATCCACCATCATCTGATCCATGCAGACTCTACCCAGAATAGGTGCCTTTTTACCCCGGATGAGAACATAGAAGCCGTTTGATAAGATCCGGCGGTAGCCATCAGCATAGCCGGCAGGAACGGTTGCCACAGTCATCGGTCTGTCTGTTATAAAGGTACCGCCATAGCTGATCTCCCGACCCGGCTCCAGCTGCTTCACATGGCTGACCCGGGAGTGCCAGGACATAGCAGGCTTCAGCGGCAGCAGCTTTTGGTCTACCGCATCGCTGGGATACATGCCGTACAGCACGATACCCGCCCGGACGATTTCCCAACTGCAGCCGAAATTCAGGATACCTGCTGAATTATCCAGATGCCGCAGGGGCACTTCCACACCCCGTTCCCGGAGCATGTTGTCAAACTCCGCAAACAGCTGTGCCTGGCGGTTGGTTTTGGTCAGGTCTGCTTCATCCGCAGTGGCAAAATGACTGTATAGCCCCTCAGTGACGATCCCGGGAAGGGTTGCGATCTGCGCACAGATATCCGCCGCCTCCGGTGTTGCCTGAAAGCCGATCCGGCTCATGCCTGTATCCAGGACCAAATGGATATACGCCTTTTTGTTCTGTTTCACAGCCTCAGCAGACAGAGCCAGTGCCTCGGTATAGCTAAAAATACCGATTCGGATCTGCTGTTCCACCGCGGCGGAAAATGTATGTACCGGGGTGTGTCCCAGTATGAGGATGGGCTTTTCGATTCCTGCATGGCGCAGCTCCAGCGCTTCAGACATGGACGATACGCCAAAAAAGGTGCACCCGTTTTGTTCCAGAAGCTTTGCCACAGGGACTGCACCGTGACCGTATGCATCCGCCTTAACCACCGCCATTACCGGCGCGCCGGCACGGGTACAAACTGCCCGGTAGTTTGCCAGAATTGCATCGAGATCTATATATACAGCAGTGTTGGAGTACTCCATGTCCTTCATCTCCAAATCATGTTTTCAAAATAGTAATTTTTATTATAACAGAAAAAAGCTTTGCTGTAAACTGCCGGTATCTCCAAATACATCCGGAAAAATGTTTGTAAAAAGCGGCACCGCAGATGGCGATGCCGCAGTTTGAGATCACTCCATAACAGTCCCGTCCGGATGGAACAGGGGGAGCTTTTCCAAATAAATAATATCTTTGCGGGTCTGGGCATCGCCCTCGGCAAGGACAGCCATGCGTCCGGCAACGATACCGCCTGCTTTTTCCACCAATGTCTCCAGCGCCCGCAGGCTTTCACCGGTGGAGATCACATCGTCCACGATCAGGATCCGCTTGCCGCGCATCAGCTGTGCGTCCGCTGTGTCCAGGTACAGGGTCTGCTCCTTTTCCGTGGTGATGGACTTGACGCTGGATGCAAATACCCCGGTCATATACAGCTTGGGGGCTTTTCGGGCGAGGAAATATTTTTCCGCACCGGTTTGCCGTGCCATTTCGTGTGCCAGGGGGATACCCTTTGCTTCCGCTGTGATGAGATAGTCATAGTCCGGGGCGCGTTCCAAAAGCGCCCGGGCACAGGCTACGGTCAGCTCCTGGTCACCAAATACCACAAAACCGGCTATGTACAGACTGTCCGTTACCCTGCAGATGGGAAGATCCCGTTCGAGCCCTGCTACCTTCATGCGATACACCATAGAAAACACTCCTTCCTTGATGCTCTCATTATACCGCACCAACGCCAAAAGTCAAATTCCCATTTGTCGAGCTGTTTACCGACAAGCATCAACCAATTGTCATTCCGAGCCAGTGCGCACACTGGCGTGGGAATCTACTGGTAAAACTCGATTTTTGAGATTGCCACACCAGTGACATCGGTCACTGGTTCGCAATGACAACA
>JAZSHB010000015.1:0-2459 GCA_045533015.1 Faecousia sp. | reverse complement strand
TGTTGTCATTGCGAACCAGTGACCGATGTCACTGGTGTGGCAATCTCAAAACCCGAGTTTTACCAGTAGATTGCCACGGGCGCAAGCGCCCTCGCAATGACAATTGGTTGAACCGGCAGTCCGCATCGTAGGGGCGACCATTGGTCGCCCGAAGCAGGCGGTCACTGACCGCCCCTACATAGAAAAGGTAAGTCTTTTCTTAATTGTCCATTGTCCATTTATCAAACCTTTGGAGCTTTCTATGCGTATTTTATTTGACTCGAAAAAGCGTGAATATAAAGACCCCTTTGGGTGTCTGGTGCCCGGGCAGGCATGCACGATGCGCATCCGCATCCCCTGCTCTGTCCAGACTTCTGCTGTGCAGGTGTGCTTCACCGCCCAGGACGGCGCGCCGGCTTTTGATGCAGCCATGCACCCTGCCGGCACGGAAGACGCTTATGACCTGTGGCAGTGCAGCTTTTCCATCGCCGAGCCGGGACTATATTTTTACTATTTCCGTATCACCGGTCACACCGGCACCTTCCGGCTGTTCAAATACGGAGATGACACCAATATGGAAGACGGCAGCTGCTGGCAGCTGTCCTGTGACCCTGCGGATTTTTACACGCCGGACTGGGCAAAGGGTGCTGTCATTTACCAGATCTTTCCCGACCGTTTTTGCAAAGCCGGCAGCCCGGAGCTGACCGGAAAGCTGACCCCCTATATCCTCCACAAAAACTGGAATGAAGAGGTCTGCTGGCAGCCCAACGACCGGGGCGAGGTCCTGAATAACGATTTTTACGGCGGTAATTTCCGGGGTATCACAGAAAAAATGGACTACATCGCCTCTCTGGGTACGACCATTTTGTATCTGAACCCCATCAGCAAAAGCTTTTCCTCCCACCGCTATGACACCGGCGACTATATGCAGCCCGACCCTATGCTGGGAACGGCAGCGGATTTTTCCGCCATGTGCGACGCCGCCCATGCCCGGGGCATCCGGGTGGTGCTGGACGGGGTGTACTCGCACACCGGTGCCAACAGCCTGTATTTTAACAAATTCGGCGATTTCGGCAGCGGCGGCGCGTACCGGGACCCCGATTCCCCCTTCCGCAGCTGGTATCAGTTCCACCGCTATCCGGACAGCTACAACAGCTGGTGGGGCTTTGACACCCTGCCCACGGTGAATAAGCTGGACCCGGGCTTTACCGACTACATCATCACAGGCGAACATTCCGTGGTGGCGCACTGGCTGGCGCTGGGTGCTGACGGCTTCCGGCTGGATGTTGCCGACGAGCTGCCCGATGCCTTCATTTCCCTTTTGAAAAAGCGAATCCGGCAGCTCAAACCCGACGCCCTGCTCATGGGTGAGGTGTGGGAGGGTGCCTCCAATAAGATCGCCTATGACAAGCGCAGACGCTACTTTGTGGACGGGGAGCTGGACAGCATCATGAACTACCCCTTCCGCACGGCTATTTTGCATTTCCTGCGGGGTGGGGATGACGGACGCAGTCTGGAAAACACCGTGATGACCGTTCTGGAAAACTACCCGCCCCAGGTAGTCCACTGCAACATGAACCTGCTGGGCACCCACGACACGCCCAGAATATTGACGGCCCTGGTGGATGATTGTGACGGAAGCCGGGAGCAGCTTGCGCTGCGCCGGCTGTCGGCGCGTGACCGCGCCCTTGCCCTGCAGCGGCTGCAGCTGGCAGCGGTTCTCCAATACACCCTTCCCGGCAGTCCCAGCCTGTACTATGGCGACGAGGCAGGTATGGAGGGCGGCAAGGACCCCTTCAACCGCCGCCCGTACCCCTGGGGCAGTGAGGATGAAAGCCTTCTGTCCCTGTTCCGGCAGCTGGGACAGCTAAAAAGACAGCACCCCGCCCTGCAGCAGGGTGACACGGAATTTTTCTGTGCCCGGGACGGACACATCGGCTTTACCAGAACCCTGGGGGATACCTGTGTAAAGATTTATGTAAACCGAAACGATACCCCCTGGGCGCTTCCCGGCGGGGAGATCACCGTAGCGCCTATGGGATGGGTGGTGTTGTAATGGAACGGGAAGCCTTTTTCAGCGGCTATTGCCGCCAGACCGATGCCGGGCGCACCGTCATGGTAGAGGACGGCGAACCGGACTGCCTGTACCCGGACTGTCCCTACAGTGCAAATTGCCCTATTGCCCAAAAGATAGACACATTTCTGAAGGAAGCATAATTTCCGGCATATCGATTGATCGGTCATTGCGAGCCAGCGGCAGATGGCACTGGTGTGACAATCTCCTATATAGGTAGTCAGTGCTGTGTCGTAGTGCCGTGCCTGCGGTTGGCGGTACTTTCTTGTCTCGCCAAGAAAGTACCCAAAGAACGCGACTGGGGGGCGCGACGGGAGCGCCGCCGGGGGCGGGTAAAGCGACCGGAGTGAGTGGCAGCGGTCGATAGCTGACGCTGGCGTTCGCGCCAAGGAAGATATCGGCAACC
>JAZSHB010000065.1:0-7486 GCA_045533015.1 Faecousia sp. | reverse complement strand
TCTGAACACCCCTGCCATCTCCCCCTTCAGGGACCGCCCCATCGAGGAAAGTCTGGATCTGTTCGCCCGGGTGCGTGCCGGTGAATTTGAGGACAACAAATACACCCTGCGCGCCAAGATCGATCTCGCCTCCGGCAACTTCAATATGCGCGATCCGGTCATTTACCGTATCCGTCATATGCACCATCACCGCCAGGGTGACAAGTGGTGCATCTACCCCATGTACGACTTTGCTCACCCTATTCAGGACGCACTGGAGGGTATCACCCACAGTCTGTGTTCCCTGGAGTTTGAGAATCACCGTCCCCTGTACAACTGGGTGGTAGAGAATGTTTCTGTTCCTCATCACCCCCGGCAGATCGAATTTGCACGACTGGGTATTGACCACACAGTCCTTTCCAAGCGTAAGCTCAGAGCCCTGGTAGAAAACGGCTATGTTTCCGGCTGGGATGATCCCCGGATGCCCACCCTGTGCGGTCTGCGCCGCCGGGGCTACACCCCCAAGGCGATTCGCAATTTCTGCGACCGTGTAGGTGTTGCCAAATCCCCCAATACCATCGAATACGGTTTCCTGGAATACTGTCTGCGGGAGGATCTGAATGAGACCGCCCAGCGTGTTATGGCCGTGCTGAAGCCCATCAAGCTGACTATCACCAATTACCCCGAAGGCAAGCAGGAGATCTTCCAGATCGAGAATAACCCCAACGATCCTGCTGCCGGCACCCGTGAAATCACCTTCTCCAGAAATCTGTGGATCGAAAGTGATGATTTCCTTGCTGCCCCTGTTCCCAAGTTCAAGCGGCTTTATCCGGACGGACCCGAGTGCCGTCTGAAGGGTGCATACCTGATCACCTGCACCGGCTGCGTCAAGGACGGAAACGGCAATGTAACCGAGGTCCTGGCGACCTACGACCCCAACTCGCGGGGCGGCGATCCCGCAGACGGGCGAAAGGTCAAAGGTGCGACCCTGCACTGGGTGGATGCTGAAAACTGTGCCGACGCGGAGGTCCGTCAGTACAGCAATCTGTTTGACGATCCCGATCCCGACGCCGCAGCCAAAGACTATCTGGCTTGTCTGAACCCCAACTCCTTGGACATCCTCACCGGCTGTAAAGTGGAAATGAGCCTCAAAGACGCAAAAGCACCTGCTTCCTATCAGTTCATGCGTCTGGGCTACTTCTGCCCCGACAGCAAGGATTCTTCTGCGGAGCATCTGGTGTTTAACCGCAGCGTCAGCTTGAAAGACAGCTTCAAGCCCGGTAAATAACAAGAAAATCCCACACGATCGTGTGGGATTTTTTGCAGCTTTTTATCACTTTTTATCCTTCATTTGTACCTGCAGGTGCATAGACAGCACAGCAAGCGATGTTGCCATATCCTCGTTCTGTACCAGGATGTTGGCAGGTACATCCAAATGAACCGGGGCAAAATTCCAAATTGCCTTGATACCGCAGGCGATCAGCTTATCGCAGACCTGCTGGGCATACTGGGCGGGTACGGTGATAATACCCATAAGCACCTTGTTGCAGCGGCAGAAGCTCTCCATGTGCTCCATAGGGTAGATAGGTCTTACCTCATGGGTGTTTCCGGCAAGGGGCTTTTCGTCAAAGGCTGCCAGGATATTCAGTCCGTAGGCTTCAAAACCACTGTAACCCAGGAGCGCCTGTCCCAGCTTTCCCGCGCCCACAAGAATCGCATCCGTGGTATTATCGTAGCCTAAAAACTGGCTGATATCCTCGATCAGACTCTCACGCAGATAACCGATCTTAGGGCGGCCGCCGTCAGAGACCATGGCAAGATCCTTGCGCACCTGCACCTCGCCCATTCCAAGTGCTGCGGCAAGGGCGGTTGCAGAAATATACGGGCTTGCTTCTTCCGGGATTCCCTTCAGATATGACAGATATCCTGGCAGGCGTTTGAGAACCGCTTTGGAAATTTCTTTACGCTCCATACTCACATTTCCTTTCGATACAAAATTATATCGATATAATTCTGTATCGATTATAGCAAAATTTAGAAATTTTTTCAAGAGCCCATTTATACGCAGCTGGTCTGCCGCAGAATTTCTTTACGCAGCCGAAGCATAATTCGCTTTTCCAGCCGGGAAATATAAGATTGCGATATCCCCATTTTTTGTGCTACTTCCTTTTGCGTCAGCTCCTGGTGACCTTCTAACCCAAAGCGCATTACGATGATCTGATGCTCTCTTTCCGGCAAGTCCTTTACCGCCTGTCGCAGCAGGCACAAGTCCACATCATCCTCCATAGGGCGCAGAATCATATCTTCGTCCGTTCCCAGGATATCCGACAGCAACAGCTCGTTGCCGTCATAATCCATATTGATCGGCTCATCCAGAGACACCTCTGTCTTTTGATTGGATATCTTTCGAATATGCATCAATATTTCATTTTCAATACAGCGCGACGCATAGGTCGCCAGTTTAATATTTTTGTCACGCCGATAAGTGCCCACAGCCTTGATAAGCCCAATAGTGCCGATGGATATGAGGTCCTCCAGATTGACACCGGTATTTTCAAAGCGCCGGGCTATAAATACCACCAGTCGCAGATTGCGCTCGATAAGCAATTGCTTGGCAGCTTCATCCCCTTGCTCAAGAGATTCTAACGCACACAGCTCCTCATTGCCCTTTAGCGGCGGCGGCAGCACATCACTACCCCCTATGTAGTATAGCTCTTTGTTTTGTATCAGACCGATCTTCACCAGAAATGCCAATAACTTTGCCGTCATATCAACCCTCCTGTAAGTGCCTGGTATGCCCCTTCCCTGCTTAGTTCATCCGGTGCGAACGCTACCAAAGTGCTGCCTGTCCATTTTCCGATCTTGACACTTCCCAGCCGCAGCGCCAGCAGCAGCGCTGCCGGCTGTCCAACAGTGCGGTACGGGATCAACCGCAAGCCCGGTAACTGCGCCTGTGTCATGGTTTTCACCGGTGCACGAAGCTGCTGCTGTGTCAAGCCAAACAGTTTCCTTGCCACATCCGCCTCCACAACTAACACCTGTCTGCCTGTGACCGGATCGCGCAGGGTGTTGCCTGTATCCTGGAGTGCTGTCAGGCAAACACTTTTCCCCCCGTAGCTTAGCTCCACCGGAACATAGCTTACACTGCCGATCGTTTCCCGAAAACCTACAGCGCACAAAACGCACACACCTAAAGCAGCTGCTGCGATCGCCCAAAAACCGCCGTTTCCTATCCCCATAGCGATTCCCCCAAGCGCCATACTCAGCAACACAAATACCACACCCCGGCGCAGAGCGCTTTTGGAAATGCCGAAGGCAATACAGGAAATAATCACCAGACTGACACAGCGCCACAGCGCATTTGCCAAGAAACGCATTGGCAGTAGCAGGCACGCCCCTGCATACAAGCTGCCGACACCTGCCGCCACCGCAGCCCTGCCCCATCCAGGCGGATAGCCGCACAATCGGTTTGTACCTAACAGCAGCAGAAAATCAACCAGGAAATTAAGCAGCACCGCAACATCCATATACACTGTCATGACCGCGCCTCCTTCACATAGCTTGTAATCCCAGTATACCTGTCGGCTGTAAAAAATCCCGTCACATCATCGGGCGGAGTTTTCTCCAGAAATCGGCGCAGGCTGCGTCTGCTTCTTCATTGGTGTACCGGGAAACAAAAAAAGCGGCAGCTGAATACATCAGCTGCCGTATCATTATGTCGATGGATTTTCCGCGCGCTCCACACTGCGGATATTTTTTTCCGCCTTAAATCTGGGGATCATCAGTTCGTGCCCACAGCCGGTACATCGCAGTCGAAAATCTGCACCCACCCGCAGGACCTTCCACTTTTTTTCACCGCAGGGGTGAGGCTTTTTCATGACAAGGATATCTCCTAATCGTATATCCATCACTTCTCCCCCTTGACAGCATCCCAATACTGCTTAGCAGACTGCTCAAGCTTATTGACACCGTATTCATAGTATCGCGTACCTACCAGCTCGTCGGGCAGATACTGCTGTTGTACCCAATGGTTAGGAAAATCGTGCGGATACAGATACCCCTGTTCCCGTTCCATTGTATAGCTGTCGGCGTGAACATTCTGCAAATGCCGGGGAAAATCGCCACCTTTACCCTTTCGCACATCTGCAGATGCCGCATCCAGGGCAATATAGGCTGAATTGGATTTCGGGGAAGTTGCCATGAGAACTGCCGCATCTGCAAGGGGTATTCTCGCCTCCGGCATTCCCAGCATCAGCGCAGCATCCACACAGGACTTCACGATGGGTATGATCATTGGATAAGCAAGTCCTACATCCTCGCAGGCAATGACCATCAGACGGCGGCAGGCTGATTGCATCTGTCCCGCTTCCAGAAGCCGGGCAAGGTAATGGACAGCCGCATCCGGATCAGAACCCCGTATACTTTTTTGCAGGGCCGAAAGAAGATCGTAGTAATTATCCCCATCCCGGTCCGCACGCATGGCACTTTTCTGTGTGACCGCCTTGGCGTCCTCCAAAGTGAGGTGAATCCTGTCGTCTTGGGGAAGTGTTGCGGAAAACAGCACCTCTACCGCGTTCATCGCCTTACGCAGATCACCGCCGCAGGCGCCTGCAATATACTCAAGTGCTCCCGCCTCCGGCTCAGCCCGGAGAGCTGTACGCTGTTCCAGGAAGGAGACAGCACGCCTGATCGCCTGCAGCGCCGCAGATGCCGATATCTGCTTAAATTCAAATACCGTGGAACGGCTTAAGATAGCATTGAATACATAGAAGTAAGGATTCTCCGTGGTGGAGGCGATCAAGGTTATCTTTCCGTTTTCAATGTATTCCAGGAGAGACTGCTGCTGTTTTTTATTGAAGGATTGAATCTCGTCAAGATACAGCAGTACGCCGTTCGGTGCCATAAAGGTATCCAGCTGCGCCACGATATTCTTAATATCTGCAGTAGACGCAGTGGTTGCGTTCAGTTGATACAGGGTGCGGTTTGTCTGCTTCGCGATAATATTGGCGACTGTTGTTTTTCCTGTACCGCTGGGGCCGTAGAAGATCATGTTGGGGATCTTCCCGGAGCTGATAAGCCGGCGCAGCACAGCGTTTTCACCCAAAATATGTTCCTGTCCAAAGACCTCATCAAGCGTCTGGGGACGCAAGAGGTCCGCAAGCGGCTGATACATACGCGGCTCCTTTCTTAAAATGTGGCTACATCCTGCGCAGCCGGTGCTGCGTTTTCAACACGAACGGCTGTCAAAACAGGACCGAGCTCCCCCTTGTAAAGGGCGTGTTTTTCTGCCGAAACAGAGGCTGTGACCATGACCCACGCCCTGGGCTCCAGAGCAGCCGAATTCTCATATCTGCAGGGTACACCGCAGAACTGGATATCGTCTGCACAGCAGGTCATCACAAAGCGTCCCGGCGCAAACATACTGTTCTTATCCCTGCGCAGCTTTGCCACCTGCCCCCGGAAACGCACAGTCTTTCCGTGATATTTTTCCGGTTCTTCCGTTACATCCCGGTACCAAAGGGCATAATCGTCGTCCTCGATCTCGATGATCTTCGCATGGATATCAAAAGGCAGTGGATCCTCAATATCATCGAACGCTGTTGTACCGTCAATATAATCATAAAGAATATCTATACGGCGGTTTGCCGCCCGTACCAGCTTATGAAGCGGCATCGTATCCTCGCCGGGTGTCAGACGGTTAAATACCACCATCTGCCCACCTACCAGCTTGTCCATCACAAGATTGCGCATATTGGCGTTATAGGTCATAAAGGTCGTGGCATCAGCAAACATGACCTCCTGTGCCACGATCCAATCCTCAGGGAATCTGCTGTAGAGGTCTCCGATCAACTGCATGCCGTTCAGCTCCGCGACCACCCGCTGTGCCTTATGTTTCTTTGCAAGCTGCTGCAGCTGTCCGGTAGTAACGGTCTGCTGATCAACGATCTCAAGATACACATTCTTATGGGGGTAGGTAGAAAAATCATATTCCTCCTCCCCTTCCTCGCACACCAACAGCAGCGTGCGCTCACCGGCATTAAATCTGGGATCTTCCAGGGTCTCCTGGATAAATTTCGTCTTACCGGAGTCCAAAAAGCCGGTGAATACATAGACAGGAATCTGAATCATAGCTTACACTCCAAACAGCTGCGCAATATCCTTTTCATCCAGATCAGAGCCGATCACGCAAAGCTTGCCTGTGACCGCTGCGCTGCCGGTGCGGACATCACATTCACCGGGAACATAGTCAAAATGAATCCAATTTCCATCCTCGGACGCAACGATGCCCTTGGCGCGCAGCACAAAACCGTATTCCCGGGAATCCAGCTTGCGCAGTGCGTCCCGGATACCCTGGACAGTAAACTTTCTCGCCGTCTCCACACCCCAGGAAGTAAAGACCTCGTCTGCATGGTGGTGATGGTGGTCATGGTCATGTCCGCAGCAGCAGTGACCATCGTCGTGATCATGGTGATGGTGTTCGTGGTGATGATGGTTGTGATGTGCATGATCATGGTCGTGACCGCAACAGCAATGTCCTTCTTCATGATCATGATCATGATCATGATCATGGTCATGATGATGGTGGTCGTGGTCATGTCCGCAGCAACAATGCCCCTCCTCGTGGTCATGGTGATGGTGTTCGTGGTGATGCGCATGGGCAAGGGCAGAAAGCTCTGCCGCCAGGGACGCCTTTCCCTCCATCGCCTCGCACAGCTGTGCGCCGGTCAATTCAGACCACGGGGTCGTCACAATTGTCGCAGCCTCATTATGCTCCCGCAGCATGGCCACCGCAGCCTCCAATTTCTGCTGGGGGATCGAATCCGTCCGGGAGAGAATGATAGTAGAAGCCGTTTCGATCTGGTTATTATAAAACTCCCCAAAGTTCTTCATATACACCTTGACTTTACCTGCATCTACCACCGCAACGGTATAGCCAAGGGTAACTTCATCATTGGTCACCTTATTGACTGCTGCAATCACATCCGACAGCTTACCTACACCTGAGGGCTCGATCACGATCCGGTCAGGTGCATACTCTGCGATCACCTGATTGAGCGCCTTACCGAAATCACCCACAAGACTGCAGCAAATACAGCCGGAGTTCATCTCCGTAATATTGATGCCTGCATCCTGCAGAAATCCGCCGTCGATACCAATCTGCCCAAACTCATTTTCGATCAGCACCAGCTTTTGCCCGCGGTAGCTTTCAGATATCATCTTCTTAATAAGGGTGGTCTTACCGGCACCTAAAAAGCCGGAATATATATCGATCTTTGTCATTTGCAGCACCTTCTGTGTAAAAATTTCCTATATATTATAACACTCTCCAGCGCATAACACAAGTCAAAATAATACAGCTTCTCGACAGTTTTTCCTTGTATCCGCTAATCTGCCGCTGTATTGTATTACAAGGCGGTCATTCTCCCCGAATGCGACAAACCGCCAAAACCGCAGCTGCGTGTCCTTCACCCAGCGGCGGGGTGGTTTTTCAATTGACAGGGATGGG
>JAZSHB010000096.1:0-8388 GCA_045533015.1 Faecousia sp. | reverse complement strand
AAAACGAGGGTAGCTTGTTAAGTCTACCACAACCGACTTCCCTTGTCAAGAACTTTTTTCTTTCCTCAACTTTTTTCTTTCAGCTTTTGGCAGACTTTTGCGCCCCCTGCCGGAAGCGCTCGCTTATAATAGCAAATCACTTCTGTATTGTCAAGCATCTTTTCCGACATTTTTGCCCCAATTTTTCAGTTTCGGCAAATCGCTGTGGATACTAAGGTATTTTGCCGCATTTTTTAGGTCGATTTCACCACGGAACAGGCTTACGCGAACCGACGGCTTTAGATACTTACGAAGATCATCTGCATAGTTTGCAGCTTCTTCAGTTATTAGCAGGTACTGAGCTGTGTCCAGGTAGATGGCGGCAGGTGTGTTTTTCTCTAAATCCTCATATGCCTGAGTAACATTTTCTCCCCTACCTACACTACCTGTATCCGTTTCCAGCACTACAGTATCTTCTTCTGTATAGACTGCTACCGTCTGGACCGGTTCCAGATCTGCAACATCCAAGCGTTCCAGCGGTGCAAACAGGAGCAGCGCCAAAAGCAATCCATATACTACTTTCCTCATTTTTGGTTCCTCCGATCCATCGGTCTTAGCTTTGAAGTGCGGAATTTATCCTTTTGCAGACGATTACGGAGAATTTTTCCCGTCCCGGACAGGTATCCCACACCCAGGCAGCGCAGACCGGACAGGTGCAGTAGCAGGATCAGCAGTCCCACTGCTGTGCCATACAATCCCCCAAAGGAAGAAAGCAGAGCAATTCCAAAGCGCCAGACCCGCACAGCGTTCGCCAGGTCACGGTTCGGGAGGGCAAAACCACACACGCCGGCAACAGACACCATGATCAGTGCTACCGGCGAGATCAGTCCCGCCTCCACTGCCGCTGTACCCACCACAATACCTCCGATGATGGACACCGATTGACCGATCGCCTGCGGCAGATGGATACCGGACTCCTGCAGCAGCTCAAAGGCGATCAACAGCGCCAATATTTCTGTAGCCGTTGAAAAAGGAACTGCCTGCTTACTCTCAATGATCGATCGCAGCAGCGGCAGTGGAATCATTGCCTGATGAAAGGTGGCAAGAGCAATATAAACACCCGGCAGCACTAAGCTGACCAGCAACGCAAAATACCGCAACACCCGTACCGCTGACGCACCTACATAATCTCTGCCCCGATCCTCCGGGCTTTCCATCAGATACATCAGATCCGCAGGCGCAAGATAGCCTAGGGGTAAACCGTCTACCAACAAGCCCACCCTTCCTTCCAAAATACCGTGGGCAAAGCGGTCCGGACGCTCAGTAAACTGGATCAGTGGGAATGCTGTTGCCCGGGAGCCGGTAACATATTCCTCCACCGAAGACGGCGACAGCAATCCGTCAATATCGATCGTTTTAAGGCGGTCTTTCATTTTCCTTACAAGCTCCGGGTTGGTGATCCCCTCTAACCAAACCACGCTGACATTGGTAAGACTTCGCCGTCCCACCTGTGTTTCATAGATCCGCAGATCCGGACTGCGCAGATGCCGTCTGACATAGCTGGTATTTGACCGGATGGTTTCCACAAACGCATCCTTAGCGCCCTTGACAGTATTCTCCACCTCGGGTGCAGAGGGTCCCCGTTTGTCCGGCGTCCTGACTTCAAACGCGATCGCCCCTACCCCAGGGAATAATACCACACAAAAGCCATTGACCAGCATAAGCGCCACTTGGTCCAGATCACGGCACGGCTTTGCCACATTATTATAGATCATTCCCTCCATGGCGTGCCGGTACAGCTGCTCCATAGAGTTCCCATGCAGGTGCTGGGTAATGGGCTTGAAGATATAATCCGACGCATAAGCAGAGGCGATCAGTCCGTCTATCGCGTAGGCGTATACGGTAAAATCCCCGCACCGCAGCTGCCGACGCATAAAATCTGCTGCATCCCGAAAGATGCGCGTTATATTTTCGTCACTCACCACACCGGGATAGGTTGGTTGTTTCTCCATAATCTCACCTCCGGGGTAGTTTGCCCGGAAATAGCGGTAATATGTGGAAAAGTATTCATAAGGATGGGTTTGCATTTCTCGTATTATATGATATAATACCACCGCAACCACCGCAAAAAGAGGTGAAAAGATATGTCCCACGTGATCGCCGCGGTATCCACCGGCAATCAGGTCAGCGCCATTGGTATACTGCGTCTAACCGGCGACGGCTGTGCCGATGTGGCCGCAAGGGTATTTACATTAAATAGCGGGCTTTCTCTGTCCCAGTCACCTAACCGTAAGCTGGTAATGGGCACACTGCACGACAAGCAAGGGCGTGCCATCGATTCGTGTCTGGCTGTATACACCAGAGGTCCGCACAGCTATACAGGCGAGGATACAGTAGAATTTCATTGTCACGGCTCTCCCGCTGTGCTTGCCGCCGGACTGGAGGCTTTATATCTAGCAGGGGCAACGCCTGCAAAGCGGGGCGAGTTCACTAAGCGGGCATTTTTGAACGGTCAGCTGGCATTGACCCAGGCAGAAGCTGTTATCGACCTAATTGAGGCAGAGACTGCAGATGCTGCCGCCAATGCAGCCGGACAAGTAGGCGGCGTGCTACAGAGGAAGCTCTCCCCTATCTATGATGATCTGACTGACCTTTGCAGTCATTTTCACGCCGTTCTGGATTATCCCGACGAGGATATCGAAGATTTCGGTCTTAGTAATTATGAAAACACACTTCAGTCAGATGCAAAGGCGCTGTACGCCCTTTTGCAGACCTATGGACAGGGGCGGATTTTGAAGCAGGGCGTATCCGCTGCCATCGTCGGCAAGCCAAATGTGGGCAAGTCCAGCCTTTTGAACGCTCTTGCAGGATATGAACGGGTCATCGTTACAGAGATCGCCGGCACCACCCGGGACACAGTTGAAGAAACGGTCATGCTCGGCAGCACCCGGATACGGCTGATCGACACTGCCGGTATCCGGAAAACCAACGACAAAATCGAAGCCATGGGTGTGGAGCGTTCCAAGGATGCAGTTCGAAACGCTGATCTTGTCTTGTATGTCTGCGACGGATCGATTCCCCTTTCTGACGAAGACAGGGAAGTTATTGATGTATGCTTAGATCACGAGAACGCCATTGCCCTTATCAACAAATCTGATCTAGGGCAGGCAGTGGTCCCCAGCGATCTTCCTTTCACGACGATCATCCATATCTGCGCCAAAACCGGTGAAGGCTTGGAGCAGCTTGCTGATACGGTAGATCAGATGTTTGCCGGCAATGTCCCCTGCGATGGGTCTGTTTTGACAAACGCGCGGCAGTTTGACGCCATTCGCCGCGCTTACGAAGCGATACTGTCAGCGCTGCAGGGACTCAAGCTGGAACTGACACCGGACGCTGTGCTGACCGATATTGAGGAAGCCATGGCTGCCATAGGTGAGGTCACCGGCGCTACTGTCCGGGAGGATATCACCGCAAGAATCTTTGAGAGGTTCTGCGTAGGAAAATAAGACAGGAGTTCTGTGCATCAGTCTGCACTCTGGTGCGCAATTACAACAGGAGCTATGATCTATTTAGATAATTCCGCAACCACGAAGCCTTGCAAGGAGGCAGTGGAAGCAATGACTGCCGCACTGACCGATGGATGGGCAAACCCCAGTGCACTGTATCATTTTGGCATTGATGCTGCCCGTGGGCTGCGCTCTGCCAGAGGACAGGTAGCTGCAGCAATGGGTGCAGAGCCCGACCGGGTGTTTTTCACCTCCGGCGGCACAGAAGCGGACAACTGGGCACTTCTGGGCGCTGCCAAACGGTTCGGCAAAAAGAACAAGCACATCATCACCACCGCGATTGAGCACCACGCCGTTCTTAACACAGTCAAGGAACTGGAGACGCAGGGCTATGCGGTCACCTATCTGCAGCCGGACAGCAACGGCGCGATCACGCCAGATTCCCTGAAAGCTGCTCTGCGCAAGGATACTTTTCTTGTGTCCGTTATGATGGTCAACAACGAGACTGGGGCGCTTATGCCTATCAGCCAGATGGCAAAGCTGACCCACAAAGTCTGTCCCGATGCCATCTTCCATACCGATGCCGTGCAGGGTTTTTTGAAGATGCCCTTCCAGGCAAAGACTCTGGGCGCTGATCTTATTTCTGTATCCTCCCACAAGGTGCACGGTCCTAAGGGTGCCGGTGCGTTGTATATCAGTCCCCGGTTGAAGTCCTTCCCCCCGCTGCTTCTGGGCGGCGGTCAGGAAAGCGGCTATCGCAGTGGCACAGAAGCGATGCCGGCGATCAAGGGCTTTGCCGCCGCCTGTACAGCTGTGCGTACCACCCTTACACAGGATATCCAAAGGGAAAAGGCGCTTCTGAACGCCCTTATTCAAAAGCTGTCCCAGCTGCACGGTGTCAGAATCAACGGTGCACACGACGCGCCCCACATCCTCTCCCTGTCAGTTCCCGGCATACCCACCCAGAACATTATCAACATCCTGCAGGATGCAGGTATCTGTGTCTCTGCCGGCTCTGCCTGTGCCAAAGGGCATCGCAGCCACACGCTCACCGCCATGAACCTCTCCCCGGAGGTTATGGACAGCGCCTTCCGGGTATCCATTTCCCGGGAAACCACCCAGGATCAGCTGGATAAACTGGCAGAAGTGATCGAAAAAGAGATCCTGCCACGAATCAAATAACACAGGAGGTCAGCTATGGACTATATAGACCACTACCAATTTTGTACGCCCTATATTCTGCCGGGAGAATCGATCCTGTGGAAGGGAAAGCCGGAAAAGGGCAATATCATCACAAGCAGAGAACTGATCATGACTCCCTTCAGTCTGTTCATTCTTGCATTTAGCGTATTTTGGGAGTATTTGGCGCTGCAAAGCGGTCAGCTCATTGTCATTATCTGGGGTCTTCCTATCGTGGGCATCAGTTTATATATGATGTTCGGAAGGCATATCCAGACCGCGTTTCTGCGCAGCAGGACATTTTATGTCATTACGAACAAAAAGCTTATTATCAAAAAAGGTCGTAAAATAACCATGCACAACAGCGAAGACCTGCCACCCATGGAGGTAGAGCTCCACAAAAACGGAAATGGATCTATCTTCTTTTACGAGGAAGTATACACCAGAAGAGGACACCGCCACAACACCTATATCGTTCTGGAAAATCTCAAGGATGTTACCCATGCGCAAAACGCCATCAGTATGATGGAGCAGTAAACGAAAGTCCCTCGCCACCGGCGAGGGACTTGGTCTTCAAAAAAGGCGCTGTCTCAAAACGAACGAGACAGCGCCTTGCAGTTTGGCTATATTAGTAGGCAACGCCCCAATAGATCATCTTCTTGGCGGGTTTGCCGCAGATGGGACAAGTATCGCCCAGGTTTTCCTGCTCAAAGGGCATACACCGGGAAGACATACCGGCTACTTCCTTCATTTTCAGCTCGCAATCCAGCTCGCCGCACCACATAGTCTTGATAAAGCCGCCGTTCTCCTCCTGAAGCTTTTTGGCTTCCTCCAGTGAATGTGCCTCGTAGATATGGTCCTCCAGATTTTTCTTCGCCTTTTCAAACATACCCTTGTGGACCAGCTCCAGCTGTTGGGCGACTGCGGCTTCCAGATCAGCCAGAGCAACAACGGTCTTTTCGCCGTCGTTACGGCGAACCAGAACACACTGACCGTTCTCCAGGTCGCGGGGACCGCACTCCACGCGCAGGGGTACGCCCTTCATCTCATATTCCGCACACTTCCAGCCCATAGAATTATCGGAATCGTCCAGCTTTACGCGGATGCCTGCAGCAGCAAGGCGATCCTTCAGTTCATTTGCCGCTTCCAAAACACCGGGCTTGTGCTGTGCGATAGGCAGGACGACTGCCTGGATCGGTGCGACCTTGGGCGGCAGCACCAGTCCGTTATTGTCACCGTGGGTCATAATGATACCGCCGATGAGCCGGGTAGATACGCCCCAGGAGGTCTGGTGAGGGTTGACCTTCTGGTTATTCTTGTCGGTAAAGGTGATATCAAACGCCTTGGCAAAACCATCGCCAAAATAGTGGGAAGTGCCCGCCTGCAGTGCCTTCCGGTCGTGCATCATGCACTCGATCGTATAAGTAGCCTCTGCACCGTTAAACTTTTCCTTATCCGTCTTCTGTCCACGGGTGACAGGCATCGCAAGGACATTTTCACAGAAGTCGGCATAAACGCCCAGCATACGCTCCGTCTCTTCCTTCGCCTCCTCCGCGGTGGCGTGCATAGTGTGACCTTCCTGCCACAAGAACTCTCTGTGGCGCAGGAACGGGCGGCTTGTCTTCTCCCAGCGCAGGACGCTGCACCACTGATTGAGCATCATAGGCAGGTCGCGGTGGGATTGGATAGCATTTTTGAAATACTCACAAAACAGAGGCACAGAGGTAGGACGGATGCAGTAACGCTCCTCCAACTTCTCACTGCCGCCATAGGTGACCCAAGCGCATTCCGGTGCAAAGCCCTCCACATGATCCTTTTCCTTTTGCAGCAGGCTTTCAGGAATCAGCATGGGCATATATACATTTTCCGCACCGGTCTTTTTGAACTCCGCGTCCATAATGCGCTGGATATTTTCCCAAATGGCATAGCCGTAGGGGCGGTACACAAAGATACCTTTAATCGAGGAATAGTCGATCAGCTGCGCCTTTTTGCACACATCCGTGAACCATTGGGCGAAATCGACCTCCATATCTGTAATTTGTTCGACCTTTTTTTCCTTTGCCATAGTTTTCATCCTCTCAATGCGCCGTTTCAAATCAAGTAATATTGTATCACATATGTCAAGTATTTCATAGGATGTGATACAGTTTTTCTTGGGAGGCTGCTATGGAGGTAACTTTGATGCTGGAGCCAACTGTGGCTCTTTTTTATACACGGATCGCCGCTGCCATGGGCATATCCCTGGAGGATGTCCTGACAGATGCCCTGTTCAAGCTTGCCGGGGAGCTTTCTCTGGAGGCCTTGCAACCTTAGTATTGAATTTTTTACAAAATCTGATATACTGTTTGGTAGTAAAGTTTTCGGAGGTGTTCCAATGAAATCCATCCGGGAGATATATAAGATCGGAAAAGGTCCCTCCTCCTCGCACACCATGGGACCGGAGCGTGCTGCCACGCTGTTCAAAAAGGAACATCCCAAAGCTGACGCATTTGAAGTGATCCTGTACGGCTCGCTGAGTAAGACCGGTGTTGGGCACGGTACAGACCGGGTCATTCGCGAGGTCCTGTCTCCCCTGCCTGCCCAGATCATCTTTTCCAACGAATCACTTCCTGACTGCCACCCCAACACCATGGATTTTTCCGCCCTGCGGGATGGCAAACAGATCGGCTCTCTGCGCGTTGAGTCCATCGGTGGTGGCGATATCCGGGTTCCCGGTCAAAGCATTCTGGACACACCGGAGGTGTATCCGGAAAATTCCTTCGCGGAGATCGCAGATTTCTGCAAGTGGCGCTATATCGACAAGCTCAGCGATTATGTAGAGCTGAACGAAGGCGAGGACATTTGGAATTTTCTGATGGACGTTTGGACTGCCATGAAGCGCTCCATTGACGAGGGTCTATCCACCACAGGTATCCTTCCCGGTGGTCTGAAGGTCCAGCGCAAGGCAAAATATCTATATGAGCAACCCACCGAATCACTGGCGCCCAGCATGAAGGAATTTCAAATCATTGCCGCCTATGCCTATGCCGTAGCCGAACAGAACGCGGACAATGGCACCATCGTTACCGCCCCTACCTGCGGTGCCTGCGGTGTTTTGCCCGCCGTTTTGAAGTATGCCCAGGACACCCGAGGCTTCTCCGACGAGCAGATCCTGCGCGGTCTTGCCGCTGCAGGCATCATCGGCAGTCTTACCAAGCGCAACGCCTCTATCTCGGGGGCGGAGTGCGGCTGCCAGGCAGAGATCGGCACTGCCTGCTCCATGGCAGCAGCGGCTCTGGCTGAGTTGTACGCACAGGACCTGGACCAGGTGGAATACGCAGCAGAAGCTGCTATGGAGCATCATCTGGGCTTGACCTGTGACCCCATCTGCGGTCTGGTACAGATCCCCTGTATCGAGCGCAACGCTGTGGCTGCCATGCGGGCAATGAACGCCTGCAATTTGAGTTATTTCCTCACCGGCTCCCGAAACATCAGCTATGATATGGTATGCCGGGCAATGCACGAAACCGGCATCAATCTGAACCACCGCTTCCGGGAGACCAGTGAAGGCGGTCTGGCAAAAATTTACGCAAGAAGAAAGTGAGAGGATCTTTTTATGAAATGAGGTATCGGAACCCGATGCCCCTATTTCATAGATCAATGTTCTCCTATAAGTTCTCATAAATCCCCATATCGCAATTGCTTTTCAAACTGTACAGTTGTGAAATCTTCATACACTTCCATA
>JAZSHB010000077.1:0-6564 GCA_045533015.1 Faecousia sp. | reverse complement strand
TCACCCTGCCCATCACCAAGCATAACTACTTTGTGGGCACGGTGGAGGACCTGGCGGACACGATCCGGGAGGCGTTTAGGCTTGCTCTGTCCGGCAGACCCGGACCGGTGCTGATCGATGTACCCAAGGATGTGCAGACCGCCATGTGCGACTACCAGCCCCAGGCACCCCAACAGCCGGAGCTCAGGGCAGCCGCCAAGGATATTCGTATCGCCCAGGCGGCAGACTGCATCAACCACGCGGAGCGCCCCTTTGTTTATTTTGGCGGCGGTGTCATCGCGGCAGATGCCCAGCAGGAGATCCTTGCCCTGGCAGAGCAGATCGATGCACCGGTGGGCTGCTCTATGATGGGTATTTCCGCAGTGCCTACTGACCATCCCCGCTTTTTGGGAATGCAGGGCATGCACGGACACTACGCCTGCTCCATGGCGATGCACAACGCAGACTGCATCATCGCCCTGGGCGCGCGGTTTAATGACCGGGTCACCGGCAACCGCGCCAAGTTTGCAAAAAAGGCGAAGATCGTACATATCGATATTGACGGCGCTGAGCTGAATAAAACCGTAACAGTTAACCACGGACTGCGGGGCGATGTGAAGCTGACCCTGCAAAAGCTGCTGCCCCTGCTGCAAAAGAAGGAGAATCCCATCTGGCAGAGCCGGATCGCCAAATTCCGGGAAGAGGAGCAGGCTGCAAAGGATTCCCGCTCCGGCATGACGCCCCGGCAGATATTGGAAAAGCTCAACGGCTATCTGGGACAGAACACGCCGGTGGCGACCGATGTAGGTCAGCACCAGATGTGGACAGCTCAGTACGCGAAATTCCACGCGCCCCGGCGGTTTGTGTCAAGCGGCGGACTGGGGACCATGGGCTTTGGTATGGGCGCTGCCATCGGTGCCGCTTACGGCACGGGGGAGCGTGCGGTGCTGGTCACCGGCGACGGCAGCTTCGGCATGAATCTGAACGAGCTGGCAACGGCGGTTTCTTATGGCGTGCCCCTGGTCATCCTGCTGATGAACAACGGTGTTTTGGGCATGGTCCGGCAGTGGCAGACGCTGTTTTTTGACAAGCACTATTCCAACACGGTCCTGGACCGCAAGACGGACTTTGTAAAGCTTGCCCAGGCGTTTGGTGCTCAGGCAAGCCGGGCAGAGACACCGGAGGCGCTGGACGCGGCGCTGCAAGCGGCGTTTGCCGCAGAGGGTCCTTATGTCATTGACTGTGCTGTGGATAAGGATGAATTTGTACTTCCCATGCTGCCCCCGGGTGGGTCTATGGACGATATTATTGTGAAGATAGGTGACTGACGATGGAAAGATTTACTGTAGCCATTCTTGTGAATAACCAGTTCGGTGTCCTCAACCGGGTCACCAGTATGTTCCGCCGCCGCCAGTTTAATATCAGCGGTTTGACTGTGAGCGAAACAGAGTCGGCAAGCTTTTCCCGGATCACTATTCAGTCTGAGGGCGCGGAGACCACCAAGCAGCAGCTGATCAATCAGCTTTACAAGCTGCCGGATGTGAGAAGCGTAGTGGAGCTGAACCCGGAGCTTACGGTCAGCCGGGAGCTGCTTCTGATCAAGGTGGAAAATGACCCGGCGACTCGGGGAGATATCCGTTCTGCCTGTGATGCCTATGAGGGCAAGATCGTGGATTATACCAAGGATTCTATGATGATCCAGATGGTTGGCGACAGCCGGAAGATCGATAATTTTGTTAATTTAATGCGGGATTTCGCCATTTTGGAGATCTGCCGCACCGGTGTGGTCTCTCTGGAAAGAGGCGCTACCACCATAGAAAAAGTAACATTATTCTAAGAAAGAGGGAAACGATCATGAACAGAATTTTTTATCAGCAGGACTGCGACCTGCAAAAGCTCAGCGGAAAGACCGTCGCAATCATCGGCTATGGCTCTCAGGGTCATGCCCATGCACTGAACCTGAAGGACTCCGGCGTAAATGTAGTAGTCGGCTTGTACGAAGGCTCCAAAAGCTGGGCAAAAGCGCAGGCACAGGGCATGACCGTTATGACTGCCGCTGAGGCAGCCAAGGCGGCAGATGTAATTATGATCCTCATTAACGATGAGAAGCAGGCAAAGCTCTATAAGGAATCCATCGAGCCTAATCTGACTGAGGGGAAGACCCTTGCCTTTGCCCACGGCTTCAACATTCATTTTGGCTGCATCAAGCCTCCCAAGAATGTCAATGTCATTATGATCGCGCCTAAGGGTCCCGGTCATACGGTCCGGTCTGAGTATCTGGCAGGCAAGGGCGTTCCCTGCCTGGTAGCAGTGGAGCAGGATGCCACCGGCAACGCCTGGGATATCGCCCTGGCATATGCCCTGGGTATCGGCGGCGCCCGCGCCGGTGTTCTGGAGACCAATTTCCGAACCGAGACGGAGACGGACCTGTTCGGTGAGCAGGCAGTCCTGTGCGGTGGTGTCTGCGCACTGATGCAGGCTGGCTACGAGACGCTGGTGGAGGCTGGCTATGATCCCAGAAACGCCTACTTTGAGTGCATCCATGAGATGAAGCTGATCGTGGATCTGATCTACCAGTCCGGTTTTGCCGGGATGCGCTACTCCGTGTCCAACACCGCCGAGTACGGCGACTATGTCACCGGACCGAAGATCATCACTGCTGAGACCAAGAAGACTATGAAGAAGATCCTTGCCGACATCCAGGACGGCACCTTCGCCAAGGACTTCCTGCTGGATATGTCCGAGGGTGGCGCACAGGTCCACTTCAATGCTATGCGCAAGCTGGCAGCGGAGCATCCGTCTGAGATCGTAGGTGCGGATGTCCGTAAGCTCTACAGCTGGAGCGATGAAGATAAGCTGATCAATAACTAACGAAGGGAGGGTCAATGACCCTCCCCTACTGGAAAATACCGGATGAAAGCAGGTAACGGTTATGATAAAAGATACGATTGTCAACGGACCGCAGAATGCGGCGCATCGCAGCCTTTATCACGCGTTGGGTCTGACCCCGGAGGAGCAGCAGCGGCCGCTGATCGGCATTGTCAGCTCCTATAACGAGATCGTCCCCGGGCACATGAATTTGGATAAGATCGTGGAGGCAGTGAAGTTGGGTGTCGCCATGGCAGGGGGTACGCCCATCGTATTCCCGGCGATCGCGGTGTGCGACGGCATTGCCATGGGTCACATCGGCATGAAGTACAGCCTGGTGACCCGTGATCTGATCGCAGATTCTACAGAGGCGATGGTCATGGCGCATGGCTTTGACGGATTGGTGATGGTGCCCAACTGCGATAAAAATGTTCCCGGACTTCTCATGGCGGCAGCCCGGGTCAATATCCCCACAGTGTTTGTCAGCGGCGGTCCGATGCTGGCAGGCAGGGTAAACGGCAAAAAGACCAGCCTTTCGTCTATGTTCGAGGCGATGGGCGCGTATGCTGCCGGCAAGATCGATGAAAAGCAGCTGCAGATCTGCGAGGAGGGGACTTGTCCCACCTGCGGCTCCTGCTCCGGTATGTACACTGCCAATTCCATGAACTGTCTGACAGAGGTCCTGGGTATGGGACTTCGGGGAAACGGCACGATTCCTGCTGTCTATTCCGCCCGCATCGAGCTTGCCAAGCACGCGGGCATGCAGGTGATGGAGCTGGTGAAAAGGAATATTCGTCCCAGAGATATCATGACCGAAAGCGCCATCCGCAACGCGTTGACTGCGGATATGGCACTGGGCTGCTCTACCAATTCCATGCTCCACCTGCCGGCGATCGCCAACGAGTGCGGCGTGCCGTTTGACCTGGACATGGCAAATGCGATCAGCGCCAAGACACCTAACCTGTGCCACCTGGCACCTGCCGGTCCGACCTATATGGAGGACCTGAATGAAGCGGGCGGTGTTTACGCAGTACTGAAGGAGCTGACCAAGCTGGACCTTTTGGATACCTCTGTGATGACCGTCACCGGAAAGACCCTGGGCGAGAATATTGCCGATGCGGTCAACCGGGATGAGACGGTGATCCGCACAGTGGAAAACCCCTATTCTGCCACTGGCGGAATCGCTGTACTTAAGGGAAATCTGGCACCGGACGGCGGCGTTGTCAAGCGCAGCGCGGTGGTGGAGGAAATGCTTGTGCATGAAGGACCTGCCCGTGTCTTTGACAGCGAGGAGGCGGCACAGGCGGCGATCAACGCAGGCGCGATCCATGCAGGCGATGTGGTGGTCATCCGCTATGAAGGACCGAAGGGCGGACCCGGTATGCGGGAGATGCTCAATCCCACCTCTGCCATTATGGGCATGGGACTGGGTGCCTCTGTGGCGCTCATTACCGACGGACGGTTCAGCGGCGCGACCCGGGGCGCATGTATTGGACATGTTTCCCCCGAGGCGGCAGACGGCGGTCCGATCGGAATCGTCCGGGAAGGGGATATTATCAGCATCGATATCCCGGCAAATAAACTGGAGCTGAAGATCAGCGAAGAAGAATACAGGGCGCGCATGGAAAGCTTTGTTCCGAAAAAGAAGGAATTGTCCGGCTACCTGAAGCGCTATGCGGCGCTGGTATCCAGCGGTGCAGAAGGAGCAATCTTAAACCGATGAACAGACAGGCGTTACAGAAGCTGGGAATCCGGCTGCGATCCCTGGCAATTTTCCGCGAGTTACTGGAAGACCCGGTGCTTGGGGCGTTGACAGACTATTTGGATTGTTTGTCCCAGGCAGACACGGCGCAGGCAGTCAGCCAATATGCAGCCTTCGTTTCCCGGCTGTATGCTGCCGGACAGTTGTCTTTGGCGGCGTATGTCCAGAGTATCGTGGCAGACAATGAGAATATCTATATCCGGCTTATCGGCAGAGGGGAAACACCTGCCGATGCCCTGGAGCGTTGTGTCGCCCAGGAGCTGGAGGTGTTGCAAAGCGTGGCACAGCTGACCCCGGAGGTGCTGCGCGGCGGCATGGACTGGGAGGGCTTCCTGCCCGGCTTCGAGACGATACCGGTGGACATCCCCGGCAACTACCGCAGCCGTTGCGCCCAGATCGGCAAATACGGCTACGGCATCTACGCCCGGCACCGGATGTTCTATATCAATTCCCAAAATAAGCTCGTGCCGGTGCGCAATCCGGACCAGACGAGGCTCTCTTCTCTTATAGACTACAAGCAGGAGCAGAAGATCATCCTGGACAATACTCTGGCGCTGCTGGAAGGAAGACCTGCGGCAAATATCCTGCTGACCGGCGATGCCGGTACCGGAAAATCCTCCACTGTCAAGGCAGTGGTCAATGAGCTGCATGACCGGGGACTGCGCATTTTAGAGGTCCGCAAGGAGCAGCTGACGCAGATCCCGGAGATATTGGATACCCTCAACAGCAATCCGCTGAAGTTCATTTTGTTTATCGATGACCTGTCCTTCCAAAAGGACGACGATAATTTCAGCGCCCTGAAGGCTATTTTGGAGGGAAGTGTTTCTGCCAGGAGCCGCAATGTGGTCATCTATGCCACCTCCAACCGCCGGCATCTGGTCAAGGAGAGCTTTTCCGACCGGGACGGAGACGATATCCACCGCAACGATACCATGCAGGAGATCATCTCCCTGTCCGAGCGCTTTGGCATACAGATCACCTTCACCAAGCCGGATAAGCAGACTTATCTGGACATCGTGCAGCACCTGGCAGTCCAGCGAGGCGTACAAATGGACACAGCGCTTCTGGAAGCCGAGGCAGAAAAATTTGCCCTGAGCAGAGGCGGTCGATCCGCCCGGGCAGCAAATCAATTTATCGATTCTCTTATATCCAAAGCAGAATAAATGGCTGTGCCTTTTGGCACAGCCATTGTTTATATACCGCGATGTGCGAAAAAATCGCAAGAAACCCTTGCAAGATGGCGTTGTAAATGGTAATATATTCTAGGAAAAGGGCGCACTGCGCCAAAGTAATATAAGGAGGCAAATTATGACGCTCAGTGAGAAAAAGCAATTGCAGATCACTGCCTGCAAGGTGCGTATGGGTGTGATCGAATCCACCTACGGCGCAAAGGCAGGACACCCCGGTGGCAGCCTGTCTGCTGCGGAGGTTTTTACATACCTGTATTTTAAGGAAATGAACATTGACCCTGCCAACCCCAAGGCTGCGGACCGGGATCGCTTTGTCCTGTCCAAGGGTCATACGACCCCGGGTCTGTATGCGACGCTGGCAAACCGGGGATTCTTCCCTGTGGAGGATCTTCCCACCTTCCGTCACATTGACAGCTACCTGCAGGGTCACCCCAATATGAATACTGTCCCTGGCGTGGATATGTCCACCGGCTCTCTGGGACAGGGCGTTTCCGTTGCTGTGGGCATGGCACTGGCAGCTAAGCACACCGGTAAGGCAAACCGGGTCTACTCCCTGCTCGGTGACGGCGAGATCCAGGAGGGACAGGTCTGGGAGGCGTGCATGGCAGCGGCGCACTACAAGCTGGACAATCTGTGCATCGTGGTGGATAACAACGGTCTGCAGATCGACGGCAGCATTGCCGATGTTATGAGTCCGTACCCCATCGTGGACAAGCTGGAGGCGTTCGGCTTCCATGTCCAGGAAATCGACGGACACGATTTCGA
>JAZSHB010000044.1:0-21279 GCA_045533015.1 Faecousia sp. | reverse complement strand
TCATGTCCGCCACATCGTAGTGGATGTGGGGTGTATTTTCCCGGGCAATTTCAATCATGCCGGAAGAAAAATCCATACCGGAGGCTTTGATGCCTGCTTTGTCCAAAATGGCGGGAACATTTTTCTCCGCGCCGATCGCCATGATATGCACACCGTCGCAAAGCTTCTCGTCCTTGATCTTGGCGATCATTTCTGCCGCCATTTCGATACCCAGCTGGGTGGGCAGTCCCTTGACACCCTTTGCCTTCCCTTCTTCTGCGGCAGTGGCAAGACGGTCGATCATGTCCTGGGGAACGGCGATACCGGGAACATTCTCGTTCATGTACCGTGCCATGCCCGCGGACTTGAGGGGGATGATACCTGCCATGATGTGGGTCTTGATGCCTGCCTTGTCCACCATTTCCAGGAACTGCTTGAACACATCCAGATCAAAAATGCCCTGGGTCTGAACATACATTGCACCTGCCTCTACCTTCTGGCGAAGCTTGTTGACCTGCAGGAAAACAGGCTCGTAAACAGGCGTGACGGAGGCACCTTTGTAGAACTTGGGTGCGCCGCCGGCGATCTCATTGCCGCCGCAGTCACAGCCGGTCTGCTCCATCTTGGTAAGCATCTTCAGAATACCCACGGAGTCCAGATCATAAACAGGCTTGGAATCCTTGCAGTCACCGACTACGGGATGGTCGCCGGTCAGCGCCAGCATAGTGTCGATGCCGAAGCTGGCGGCTGCCAGCATATCGCCCATGATCGCCATACGGTTGCGGTCACGACCGGTCATCTGCAGGATCGGCTCTACGCCGGCCTGCTTGAGCTTTACGCACAGACCCAGACCGGAGGCCTTGAGGCTTGCAGACTGCATGTCCGTCACGTTCACAGCGTGGACCTTGCCCCGCAGCAGCTCGGCAGCTTCCATCTGTTCGGTAAAATCATAACCCTTGGGGGGCGCCATTTCAGCAGTTACGCCAAACTTGCCGTTTTCCAGTGCTTCTTTCAAATTGCTCATTATTTCTTCCCCCTCAAGCTGATAGTTCTGGGATAAGCCACAGCGGCGTAGCCCTTGTCTTCACGGGTCTGCATCAGCTTTTCCAGCTGACCGGTCGCCTGCAGACGCTCATAGATCTTGATCCATGCGCAGTCGTTTTCAGGATTGACCTCGCACTTGCCGTTCTTCTGACCGCCACAGGGTCCGTTTACCAGACTCTTTGCACACTGGGTGATGGGGCAAATAGCACCGGTCTGACCCAGCACGCACTTGCCGCAGAAGCGGCATGCCTCCTCCCAGACACCGAAGCGGACAGCCTCGCCCAGATACATAGTGTCGTTGGAGGGGTATGTAGGAATAGAGCCGGCGTTCTTGGCAACGCACTGGACACCGTCACCGCAGCTCATGCAGATGACGCAGTCGGGGGCTGCGGCAACGATGGGCTTCATCTTTGCCTTTACGCCCAGGTTCATGCAGCAGTAGTCGGCAATGGTGGTGGCGACAACCTTCTTGCCTGCCTTTTCCAGAATCTCGGACAGCTCCTTGATCTGGGGCTCGCCGCCGGTCTGACAGGCGGTAGCGCAGCTGTTGCAGCCGACGATGGCGACGGTCTTGGCATCGCCAACCATAGCCATGACTTCTTCAATGGGTTTCTTTTGTGTAATGATCATGTATGACTTCTCCTTTACAAATAGGTGAATATCTCATCGGTTTTTATAATAGCGTATCTGTACGGAAAAATCAACACTCATCTGCGATAAGTTGAAAGAATTTGTTATGTTATGCATAAAACATGATATGAAATGTTAAAAGCATCTGTACACTCTGCTAAAATTTGAAAAAAATGCAAAAAAGTACTTTACAACTTTAACGAAGTGAAGTATAATGCAGACATTCGATAACACTTTAGCAAACTAAAGCGATAAAGCGGGGCCGCCAAAGAAGGGGCGCAGACCTTCGCTGAAGCGCCGATAGACTAAAGTAAAAAAATCGAGCAAAACAAATTTGAAAGGAAATGAAGAAAATGAAAAGATGGATCGCAATGTTTTTAGCAGTTATGATGATCGCAGCCTGCTTCGCCGGCTGTGGCGCACAGAACACCGACGGTGATCAGACCGGTTCTACCGGCGACACCACAGAACAGACCGCCTCTGATTTGGCATATGTACAGCAGCAGGGCAAGCTGATCGTGGGTATCACCGAATACGAGCCCATGGACTACAAGGATGAAAACGGCGAGTGGACCGGCTTTGACGCTGAGGTTGCAAGACTGTTTGCCCAGGAGCTGGGTGTGGACTGTGAGTTCTTTGTCATCGGTGACTGGGGCAAGAAGTTCTTTGAGCTGGATGCCAAGAACATCGATGTTGTCTGGAACGGCATGACCATTACTGAAGAAGCTACCAGCAATGCCAGCGTCTCCGATCCCTATGTGGTCAACGCGCAGGTGGTTGTAATGAAGGAAGATAAGGTGGCTGACTATGCGGATGTCGAGAGCATGAAGGAACTGACCTTCGCGGTTGAAGAAGGCTCTGCCGGTCAGTCTGTGGCAGAGGAAGCAGGTCTGACCACGGTTTCCAAGCAGGATCAGGCGGGTGCGCTGATGGAGGTCGCCGCGGGTACGGCAGATGCTTGCGTCATCGATATCACCATGGCAAAGGCAATGACCGGTGAGGGAACAGACTACGCGGATCTGGCAATGGGCATCAGCCTGTCCAGTGAAGAGTACGGCGTTGCATTCCGCGAAGGCTCTGATCTGACCGCAAAGCTGAACCAGTTCCTGAAGGATCTGAAGGCTGACGGCACGCTGGATCAGCTGGCACAGAAGTATGAGCTGACACTGGCAGAGTAATTTGTGACCGTTACGCAGGGGAGGGCAGCCTCCCCTGCAAAACTGCGTTATTACGCCCCGCAGGAAGCTGTAAACGGGCGTGGCTGACCGTCCAAACGGAATATGAAATAGATCAAGAGGTATCGGTATGTTTTGGCAAGTAACACTACAGCTGCTGGAGGGCTTCGGGGAATCGCTGAAGGTCTTTTCTCTGACGCTGCTGTTTTCCATTCCGTTAGGATTGGTGATCTGCTTTGGCTCTATGAGTAAATTTGCGCCCCTGAAGATGTTGTCCCGGGGGCTTGTGTGGGTCATTCGGGGAACGCCCCTGATGCTCCAGCTGATCATTATATTTTACGGTCCGGGTCTGATCTTCGACCTGCCGGCGATGCCCCGGTTTACTGCCACCATCGTGGCGTTTGCCTTGAATTACGCCTGTTATTTTTCGGAGATCTACCGGGGCGGCATCGAGAGCATTGCCAAGGGACAGTATGAGGCAGGACAGGTTTTGGGTATGACCAAGGGGCAGATCTTCTTCAAGGTGGTGCTGCTGCAGGTGGTCAAGCGGATCATGGCACCCATGAGCAACGAGATCATTACCCTTGTGAAGGACACCTCCCTTGCCCGTGTGATCTCTATTTATGAGATCATCTGGGCAGGTGAATCTTTTATTAAAAAGGGATTGATCTGGCCGCTGTTCTACACAGGTGTGTTCTACCTGGTGTTCAACGGGATCCTGACGGTGCTGTTTGCCCGGCTGGAGAAAAAACTCGACTATTTTAGGAGCTAATGTATGGCACTGCTGGAAGTAAAAAACATCAAAAAGAATTTCGGTAAGACGGAGGTGCTCAAGGGCGTCGGTTTTTCCCTGGAAAAAGGACAGGTACTGGCGATCATCGGCTCCTCCGGCAGTGGAAAGACTACACTTTTGCGGTGTCTGAATTTCTTGGAGACACCGGATGATGGGCAGATCACCGTGGACGGAAAGCAGCTTTTCCAGGCAGGGGAGAAGTACTCTGAGGTACAGGTACGGCAGAACCGGCTGCACTTCGGGCTGGTATTCCAGAACTTCAATCTTTTCCCCCAGTATAATGTGCTGAAGAATGTGACCCTGGCACCGACCCTTCTGAAAAAGGCACAGCCGGAAGTGCTGGAGCGCCAGGGAATCCAGCTGCTGGAAAAGGTAGGGCTTGCTGATAAGCTGGAAAGCTATCCCTATCAGCTGTCCGGTGGACAGCAGCAACGGGTGGCGATCGCCCGGGCGTTGGCGCTGCAGCCGGAGATTCTGTGCTTCGATGAGCCCACCTCAGCGCTGGATCCGGAGCTGACCGGTGAGGTACTGAAGGTGATTCGGGGTCTGAAGGATGGGGGCAACACCATGATCGTGGTTACCCATGAAATGGATTTCGCCCGGTCTGTAGCGGATGTAGTTATTTATATGGCAGACGGTGTCATTGAGGAAATGGGGACACCGGAGCAGGTGTTTGGCAACCCCAAAAGCGAAAAGACTCGGGCGTTCCTGCGGGGGACCCAGGACAAATTCTAGGAGGATGCGCAGATGCAGAAGAAACAGCATATTGACGCGCTGATCAAGCTTATTACCGCGATCGATAATGAGAAGGACTGCCGCGCGCTGCTGGAGGACCTTTGTACAGCTAAGGAGCTGGAAAACATGGCAGAACGGTGCCATGCCGCCCGGCTGCTGATGGAGGGCAATACCTACAGCCAGGTCATGGAGCAGGCGGATATCTCCTCTGCGACTCTCAGCCGGGTGTCCAGATGCGTTCAATACGGCAGTGGCTATGCAAAATTACTGAAAAAAGGGCATCCCTGATGAGGGATGCCCTTTTTTGGTGCCGGCAACCGGAATCGAACCGGTACGGATTTTACTCCGAGGGATTTTAAGTCCCTTGTGTCTACCTATTCCACCATGCCGGCGGACAGGCTGATAGTATCACATTTTTAATGGAGCGTCAAGGGAGACAGCAGAACAAATTTCGGTTTATTGCGCTGTGTGCGCAGGGGACATTGACGATTGTCTATTGTCAATGATTTATCGGGCAACTGCCCGACAAATCGGATTTTGTATTTACCTTGTCAGCTCATAGATATCCTGACGCAGAGGGTGATATTCCCAGTTCAGGTCGGGCATATGCTTGAAGTAGTAATACAAGTAATACTGTTGGGTATTTTCGTCCCATTCCCAGAACCTTACCCTCGTGAAAATAGTTGCCTCAATTGTTCGGTTCGGAGCCGTCGGGCTTGCCATCGTGCCAGATGTAGTAATTGCGGTAGGGGTTGTCCCGGGATTTTTTTGCCTCCTGGAACCAGATGCACTGGTCCGAGGTATGGTTGAGCACCATGTCCATAACGATGCGGATGCCAAGCCCCTTCAGTGCGGGAAGCTTGGAAATGACACCCTGCAGGTCACCGATGCCGTCACCGTTGCTGTCACAGAAGCTTTTGCAGTAGGTCTGTATAGACTACCGCGTCCTGCCACCAATTCTTTTTCATACACACTTCTCCCTGTTTCACTTTGGGTTAGAGTGCATCAAACAAATGTATGATACACGGCAACATTCTAGCACATACGAAGCGGGTAAGTCAAATTCAACAGGTAGTGGAATACCTTTTTGTGCAATCTGTCAAGAAATAGGACAACTTTTTGTGCGTTTCGCAATATTGTATTTGTCTTCCAAATGTGTTAAACTTAAACACGGATTAGTGGACGTAGTGTACCCATTGCGCCCCAAATGCAAAACTCTATATGTAAAGCTCCCGAGAGCTGAAACATAAAAAATGAGGAGGAAAAAAAGTGAAAAAGTTTTTGGCAATCATGTTAGCACTTGTCATCACCCTGGGCATGTGTGCCTGCGGCGGTGGCAGCGGCAGCGGAGAAGACGACAAGACCGCTGACGGCAAGGTCAAGCTGACCGTTGGTCTGAACTCCAATGCGCTGGTTCTTGACCATGACAACAACGCGCTGACCAACTGGATCGAAGAAAAGTGCGGTGTTGAAATCACATTCGAAGAGTATTCTTCCGGCAGTGAGACATCTACCCTGATCTCTACCACCATCGCTGCCCGTGAAGAGCTGCCCGACATTCTGTGGAGCATCGATCTCAACGACGAGACCATCGCCAGATACGGCAAGGACGGCTACTTCCTGGATCTGAGCGACTATTATGCCGATAAGGAAGGCGCTTCCGCGATCTTCTGGGACCGCATGGAAAATGAACTGGACGAAGCGACCCAAAACTTCATCCTCAATAAGATCACCGAGCCCGACGGCGCGATCTACGGTGTGCCGATCGTCGAGACCTCCATGATCGACAAGCAGATGTTTCAGACCTTCATCAACGTTGAGTGGCTGGATGCTGTGGGTCTGGAAAAGCCCACCAACTGGGATGAGTTTGTCAAAGTCCTGAGAGCCTTCAAGGAAAAGGACCCCAACGGCAATGGTATGAATGACGAGATCCCGCTGTTCGGCTCCGAGGCCGGCGTCACCCTGTGTACCCATGTTGTTGACTATGTCATCAATATGTTCTGCTACTATAACGCCAACCGTCCCTGGAACATCGAAAACGGCGAGGTGATCCCTGCCTACACCACGGATGGCTATCGCAAGGGTCTGCAGGCCGTCTACGACCTGTATAAGGAAGGTCTGCTGACCTCTCTGGCATGGTCCGCTTCCGGCAACGAGATGAAGCAGATCAACACCTCTAACTCCGGCACAGCGCTGTCCGGCATCTTCTGCGGTCATTTGACAGTCCATACTGCTATGGACAATCCGATCCTGTACCAGTATGAGCCTCTGGAGTACTGGGGCAGCGTCGTCCGTGCAGACCCCACCTGCAAGGTCAACACCTACATCACCGCCGACTGTGAGGAGAGCAAGCGCGACAAGGCGTTTGAAGTTCTCATGACCATGTGGAGCTGGGACGGCTCTATGCGTAACCGCTACGGCGAGTACGGTGTCAACTGGACCGATGCTGACGAGGGCGCAAAGTCCGATCTGGGTCTGGATGCTACCTACAAGCTCATCAGCGATCCGCTGACCATGCAGTCTACCGCTAAGTGGGCAGCCATTGCTTCTACCCTCAATGTTTACGCCGAGGGCGAAACAGCACAGATCGACGCAGAACACGCAACTGAATGGATCGTGGAAAAGTCCAAGATGCACGCGGAATCCTACGATAACTTCTTGAAGGCAGAGGAAAACAACAATCCGGAAGAGATCGCTACTTACTTCTCCTTCACAGAGGAAGAGAAGGAATCTACCGAGATGGAGCGTACAAACATCAATGACCTCTACAACAAGGCACAGACAGAGTTCTGCCAGGGTCTGCGTGATCCCTACAGCGACGCTGACTGGAAGGCATACATCGACGAGCTGTACGAGCTGGGTCTGCAGAAGGTCATCGATCTGTATCAGACCGCTTATGACCGCAGCTGATAGACATTCATTCTGAATATTTGCATTTTACCTGACAAAAGCGTGTTGCGCCAGCCGGGAGGAAACTCCCGGCTTGCGTAAGTTTTAACAATCTGAGAAAGGAATGAAATTATGTCTAAATCTGTCGCGGTGACCGCGCAGCAGCAGCTTCCGAAGACCGGCTGGGAAAAGTTTTTGGTCCACTTCAAGCTCAACTGGCAGCTACATCTGATGCTGCTGTGGCCCCTTGTCTATGTTGCGGTGTTCCATTACTTCCCTTTGTGGGGCATTCAGATCGCCTTTAAGGATTACTCCCCCCGTGCAGGCATCTGGGGCAGTGAGTGGGTCGGTCTGGCACACTACTCGGAGTTTTTCGGCTACTATAAATGGACAAACTTGGTGTGGAATACCGTCGCCCTGTCCCTGTATTCCATTGTTGCGTCCTTCCCGATTCCGATCATTCTGGCGTTGGTCATCCATATCAACACCAACAATGCACTGAAAAAGATCTCTCAGAATATCTCCTATGTTCCTCATTTCATCTCCATGGTCATCATGGTGGGTATTTTGAACACGGTTCTGAATCCTGTTTCTGGTCTCCTGGGTTACATTAATAAGGCAATGGGTAACCTTTCTTATGAGGATATTCGAAGCAGTAAAGAGGCGTTCCGCCATCTGTACACCTGGTCCGGTGTCTGGCAGGGAGCCGGTTGGGGCGCGATCATTTATGTGTCTGCCCTGTCTGCTGTGCCTGAGGAGCTGCATGAGGCTGCAAAGCTGGACGGTGCGAGCCGTCTGCGCCGTGTGCTGGCAGTTGACCTGCCCACCATTTTGCCCACTGTCTCCATCATGCTCATCATGCGTTTTGGCTCTATTATGAGCGTGGGCTATCAGAAGGCGTATCTGATGCAGAAAGCGACCAACATTGATGTATCGGAGATCATTTCCACTTATGTGTACAAGCAGGGCATCCAAGATGGTAATATGTCCTTTGGTACAGCTGTCGGACTTTTGAATTCTGCCATCAATACGGCGCTTATATATCTTGTCAACGGTATTGTGAATGCCCTTAGTGACAATGAAATGGGTCTGTTCTAAGGAGGGTGACGATATGGCTAAAGTAAAATCTACGAAGATCCATGAGACCTTTGGTGATAAGGTCCTGGATGTGATCACCAGCATCCTCCTTGTGCTCGTTATCATCATTGTTGGCTACCCCTGCATTTATGTTATTGCATGTTCCTTCTCCAGTTCTACCGCACTGGAGACCGGCTCTGTTATTTTGTGGCCGGTTGACTTCACGCTGGAAGCATACGAGTTTGTTATGTACTACAAGCAGGTATGGGTCGGCTTGCGCAACACGATCTTCTATTGCTGCCTGTCCGTCCTGTTCGGTACCGGTACGACGATCCTCACCGCGTATCCGCTGTCCAAGAGCTACCTGCAGGGCAAGAACTTCTATAACACCTATTTCTTCCTGTCCACCCGTTTGGCGGCAGGCTTGATCCCTGTGTTCATTCTGAAGACGAGCCTGGGTATGTACAACAACATTTCCGCCATCATCTTTGACGGACTGTTTGCTTTCCAGAGCGTTATGATTCTTCGTACTGCTTTCCGGACCAGCATTCCCGGCGACCTGTTCGACGCTGCGCGTATCGACGGTGCCGGTGAGTTCCAGATGCTGTTCAAGATCGCAATGCCCCTGGCAAAGGCGACCTTGTCTGTTCTGGTCCTGTATTCTATCGTTGCGCAGTGGAATGAGTACTTCACATCCATGATCTACCTGCGTGACAGCAACCTGTATCCTCTGCAGCTGGTGCTGCGTCCCATTATGGTTGCGGCATCCACTATGGGAACGATGGATACATCCAATATGGCTTCGAACTATCAGTTACAGGCAAATCAAGGCTTGGAGAATGTCCGTTACGCCTTGATTCTGATATCCACCATTCCTATGGTCGGACTGTACATGGTCATTCAGAAGTTCTTCAAGGGCGGCGTTATGATGGGTTCCATCAAGGGCTGATCCTGTATTACAACAAACAAAATCGCACAGGTGTTCTCACCTGTGCGATTTCTATTATGCATTATTTTAGGAGGTACTGCCCAATGCCCCACAGCACCACCAGGTGCGCCGGGTGATAGATATAAAACAGATATTTCAGCTTATACCTGCCCCGGGTGCCGTTATACAGCGCTAGCAGTCCGACAGACAGCAGACCAAGAGCCTGCATTGCACCCAGACGGGCAGACAGAGCGAGCAGGATCACAGCGGCAATCCCAAGCTGTTCTTGCTTCGTCCTTCCCAGGTACACGCCGACCGGCAGCAGCACGCCTAAAAAGCCGTAATCCACATAGAAATCTGTTCCCCGCAACAATAAAGGCAGACCCTCTGTAATAAACAGCACTGCTGCCACCCCACCGCCAAAGGCGCACCACGCCCGGGCGGTTTTTTTGCTTTGGGCGTTCTGCAGCAGCCAAATCAGCCCGATTGACAGGGAAAACGCTACCAGGATGCACTGATACAGCGTAGCCATCGCCGCACTGTACACCACCTGCACCGCCAGAGCAAAGACCGCCACCGTCCAAAAGTGCCGTGTCATATTCCGGGTGTGCCGGCAGCCCTCTGCCAGCATATAGGCATAAATAGGAAACGCCAGCCTGCCGATGCAGCGTAATAGCAAGTTTTCCGGAAACAGCAGCACACCGATGTGGTCCACAGTCATGGAAACCAGGGCGATCAGCTTCAGTTGATTGGCAGATAAGCCCTTTCCGGTCATACGCCTTTGATCCTTTCCAGGGTATAGCCTCTGCCGTTGACATTTTTTACATCCGAGGTGATGATAAACGCCTTGGGATCGATCCGCAGAGCCGCGTCCCGGACCTGGGGATATTTTTTCGCATAAACGATGCACAGAACGGCCTTCTGATCTTCGGCAGTATAGCCGGTCTCAATGTTGAGCATGGTGGCGCCGCTGTCCTGGGTCTCCAGGACCTCCCGGCGGATGCGCTCATAGTCTGGGGAAATGATGATGATCTGCACCTTATTTTCACCGGTGACCACCGTGCGGTTGATCACAGCAGAAATAAGCATGATGATGACGATGCTGTAGAGCAGTCCGTCCAGCCCCTGAATCGCTACCTGCAGCAGCACGATGGCGGTATCAAAGACCATAATGGAGGTGCCCACGGGAATACCCTTATATTTTTGCAGGATGCAGGGCGGGATGTCCATACCGCCGGTAGAGCCGCCTTCCCGGATCACGATACCGATGCCCAGACCGGACAGCAGGCTGGCAAACAGAGCACAGGTAAGGATATCCGCCTGAAACAGCGTCCCTACCGGCAGCCATTCAAATACTGCCATGATCGCCGGGTATAGGGCGGTGGAGAGCAGCGTCGCACCGGCAAAGCTCTTGCCCATAAATATCCACCCTAACACAAACAGGCAGAAATTGATCGCCGCTGACCATACAGACAGGGGTACAGCGGGGAAGAAGTGCCGCAGCGCAAGGGCAATGCCTGTAGAGCCGCCCAGCATGAAATTATTCGGCACAACAAAGGCGCACACCGCAAAGGCAAGCAAGGCATTGCCCAGCAGGGTACATATAAAAAACCGGATCTTTTCTTTCATCGGATACCTCCAAGGAAATCAGCATAGCTACTGCTATTTTATAGGATTTTCTCCGTTTCGTCAACGGAAAGAAAAAACCTTGTATTTTCCGGGGATATGCAGTAGAATAGTATTGTTTTATTACAGTGAAGGACTGATTGGAATATGCTGTGCAAGACTGAGGCTTCTCCGATCAACAGAATAAATGCGTTCCTGCGCTCCCCGGAATTTGTGGCACTGGCTGCGCTGTTGACCGCTGCTGCAAACCTCTTTTCCCTGGAGTTAGCGGTCTATACGGTCTTTACGCTGGTGGTTGTCTATGTGTGCCTGCTGGGGGATGACCTGCGTCCGATCATGCCGCTGGTCGTGTTCTGCTATCTGGCACCGTCTGTGGCAAACAATCCCGGATACAATGCCGCCTCTGTATTTTCCGGCGGCACCGGAGTATACATCCTCTGTCTGGGCGGTGTGATCGCTTTGGCTGTGGGCGTGTATGTGTTCCGGAACAGAAGATCGTTCTTCCGGCACAAGCGTCCGCTGCTGGGAGGAATGCTGCTGCTGGCGGGGGCGTATATGCTCAGCGGCATCGGAAGTGCTGCGTATCCGGACGCTGCAGCGAAGAATCTCTTTTTCGCCTTTTTACAGGGTGCCTGCATTATTGTTCCATACTATCTGTTTTCCGGTGGACTGGACTGGAAGCATACCCGTAAGGATTACTTTGCCTGGGTGGGCTTCTGTGCCGGCGGACTTTTGGTGATCGAAATTCTCTGGATCTATCTGACCGGAAATGTGACCGAAGAGGGCGTGATCATCCGTCAGCGCATTTACACAGGTTGGGGTATGTACAACAACATGGGCGGTATGCTGGCAATGATGATTCCCTTTGCCTTCTATCTTGCCACCAAATATCATAAGGGCTGGATCGGCACAGTTGTCGGCTCCGCGTTTTTTGTCTGCATATTGCTGACCTGCTCGCGCAACTCCATTATTACCGCTACTGCTGTTTACATAGTCTGTATCCTGCTGATGCTCAGCTATGCCCGCAACCGCAGGCACAATACCATTGCTCTGGTAACGGTCAGCACAGTTCTTATCCTCACCTTTGTCCTGTTCCATGATCAGATCCTGCTGCTTTTCAGTGACCTTCTGGACCGGGGACTGGATCCGTCCTCCCGGGACTATATCTACTGGGAGGGGCTGAAGCTGTTTGCGGAAGCACCCATATTTGGAAGCTCCTTCTATTCCCCCGGTTATCAGCCCTGGGATTTCTCCATCGTGGACAGCTTTTCAAGCTTCTTCCCGCCCCGCTGGCACAATACCGTTATCCAGCTGCTGGCGAGCTGCGGTGTCGTGGGTCTGTGTGCATATATCCTGCACCGGGTCCAGACTGTGCGGATGCTCCTGTGTGGACACAGCAAGGAGAAAGCCTTTATTGCCTGCTCCCTTGGCGTGCTGGTGGTATGCAGCCTGTTCGACTGTCACTTTTTCAACATAGGACCCACGCTGTTTTACTCCATGGCGCTCGCCTTTGGGGAAAACTGCTCCGGTAATCTCTTCTCTATGACCGAATAAGACGCAAAGGCAGCTGTGAAAACAGCTGCCTTTATCGGTAAATTTTTCTTGAAATGCCCGGGATTTTGCAATATAATATTTTCAATATGACCGAAAGGAAGCGAGATTATGAAAGTGCTTCTGCAAAACCTCACAAAAACCTTCCCCAGCCGCAGAAAAAAAGACCCGGATGTGATCGCTGTCAATGACTTTACCTTTGAGATCCCCGACGGCAAGCTCATCGGTCTGCTGGGACCCTCCGGCTGTGGAAAGTCCACGACCCTGCACCTTCTGTCCGGTCTGCAGACCCCAACCTCCGGAAAGATATTTTTCGGTGATGACGATGTTACGGATCTGCCCCCGGAGCATCGGGGCGTGGGGCTTGTATTTCAGAATTATGCCCTGTACCCCCATCTGACCGTCCGGCAGAATATTACCTTCCCGCTGGAAAATCTGAAGGGCAAGGACAAGCTGACCAAACAGCAGATGCAGGACAAGGCATTGGAGGCTGCAAGGCTCGTGCAGATCGAGGAACTGATGGACCGCAAGCCCAGCGAGCTTTCCGGCGGTCAGCAGCAGCGTGTTGCCATTGCCCGGGCACTGGTGAAAATGCCCAGGCTGCTTTTGCTGGACGAACCCCTGTCCAACCTGGATGCCCGGCTGCGACTGCAGACCCGGGAGGAGATTCGTCGCATCCAGCGCTCTACCGGCATTACCACCGTGTTTGTCACCCACGACCAGGAGGAGGCGATGTCCATTTCCGATCTGATCGTAGTGATGAAGGAGGGAAAGGTGCAGCAGATCGACAAACCCCAGGCGGTCTATGACGACCCTGTCAATCTGTTTGTGGCAAAGTTTTTGGGAACGCCGCCGATCAATGTCTTTGCAGGCGCTGTCCAAAAGGGCAGACTGTACATCGGTGGAGAAGATGTAATGGCTGCCGGCTGCCAGGACGGACCGGTTACTGTGGGTATCCGTCCTGAGGGCTTTGTTCCCTGCGAAAAGGGCGCTTTGGGCTGCGCTGTGAAGCAGCTGGAGGTCATGGGTCGGGATATAAGCCTGGTGTGTGACCACCCGGCTTTCACGGGTGAGACCTTCCGGGCGATCATCGACGCGGAAGATATGGCGCAGCTGCAGGGCAGTCAGGTCCGCTTCGATCTGAAGCCTAATAAGGTCTTCCTGTTCCGGGAGGATTCCGGCGAGCGCATTGCCTTCTGAGCCAAAGGAGTTCGATATGGAAAAAAATAACCGCAAGGGCTGGCTGTACTTGCTGCCGGCTATGGTTTTTCTGGGTGTGTTCCTTGTGTACCCTCTGGTGGATGTGCTTATCTACTCCTTTGAGGAGGGCTACAACTTTGCCTCTCAGTCCTATTTCGGCACGGGCTTTTATAACTTCTCCTATGTCCTGCACGACCCTTATTTCCTGCAGGCGCTGAAGAATACCTTCATCCTGGTGATCATTACCGTCCCGGTGTCCACCGGTCTGGCGTTGCTGATCTCCACAGGACTTTCCTCTATCAAAAAGCTGCGGCAGCTGTATCAGACGGTGTATTTCCTGCCTTATGTGACCAACACGCTGGCTGTGGGGCTTGTGTTTATGATCCTGTTCAAGCAGACTGCCTACTCCGAAGGTCTTGCCAACACTCTGTTAGGCTGGCTTGGTATCGGACCGATCGACTTTATTGATGGACCCTACTGGGCGAAAATGTTCGTCCTGTGCTTTTACACCGTATGGGTGGTCATGCCTTTTAAGATACTCATTCTTACCAGTGCGCTGGCTTCCGTGGATGAGACCTACTACAATGCCGCCCGAATCGACGGCACTTCCAAATGGCGTATCTTCCGGAAGATCACCCTGCCTATGATCTCGCCGACCGTTTTCTACCTGGTCATTACTGGCTTTATCGGCGCGTTCAAAGCATACGCGGACGCGGTGGCACTGTTCGGCACGGATCTGAACGCCGCCGGCATGAACACCATCGTCGGTTATATTTATGATATGCTCTATGGCAACGCCGGCGGATATCCGTCCTACGCCTCCGCCGCTGCCATGCTGCTGTTTGTTATCGTGCTGACGATCACCTGCATCAATCTGCTGGTGAGCAAGAAGCATGTCCATTACTGAGAGGTGACTTATGGATTATAAAAAAATCGAACAGGCCTCTCAAAGGCGTAAACGGGCATTGCGGACCGTCACATATTGCTTTCTTACTGTGTGGGCGGTCTTTGTGCTGTTTCCCTTCTACTGGATGGTTCTGACCTCGGTCAAGAGCTATGCCGCCTACAACAGCGAGTGGATTCCCAAGCTGTACACACTGTCTCCCACGCTTCAGAACTATGCGGACGCCTTCAGTGCGGTCCCTCTGGGCAGGTACTTTACCAACACGGTCATCTTCACTGTGGCGACCACTGCCCTGATGCTGATCGTGACAGTTCTGGCTGCCTTTGCCTTTTCCCGGTTGCACTTCAAGGGCAGGGATCTGGCGTTTACTGTTTTTTTATCTCTGATGATGGTCCCTTCGGAGCTGGTGGTCATTACCAATTTCGTCACCGTTACCAACATGGACCTGCGCAATACCTTTACAGGTCTCATTCTCCCCTCGGTTACCTCTGTGTTTTATATCTACCTGCTGCGGGAGAATTTCTCCCAGATTCCCGATGAGCTTTACTACGCAGCGAAGGTGGACGGCACCTCGGATCTGAAGTACCTGTTTAAGGTCATGATTCCCATTTGCAGACCCACTATCATCACCATTACCATCTTGAAGGTCATTGAGTGCTGGAACAGCTATGTCTGGCCCCGGCTCATTACCGATGAAGAAAGCTACTATCTGGTCTCCGGGGGCATCCAGGCGATCCGGGAAAGCGGCTTCGGCAGAGAAAACATCCCTGCTATGATGGCAGCGGTGTGCGTGATCTCCGCGCCGCTGATCGTGCTGTTTCTGATCTTCCGGAAGAAGATCATGGCAGGCGTCTCCAGAGGAGGTGTCAAGGGATGAAGAAGTGCGTTTGTCTGCTGCTGGCGCTGGCGGTGGTTCTTTCCATGTCCGGCTGCCACGGATCGCAGGAGAAAAGCAGCTTTGCTGTTCCCGAGGAATTTGACACTTCACGGGAATATGAGATCACCTTCTGGGCGAAAAACGATACAAATGCTACCCAGGTGGCGATCTATAAACAGACCATTGCGGACTTTGAGGCGCTGTACCCCAACATCACGGTCAAGCTCAGCTTGTATACGGACTACTCCCTCATTTATAACGATGTTATCACCAATATCGCCACGGACACCACACCCAATGTGTGCATCACCTATCCGGACCATATCGCCACTTACCTCACCGGTGCGGATACGGTAGTGCCGCTGGATGACCTGTTTGCTGACGAGAAATACGGGCTGGGGGGCAGCGCTTTGTGCTACGACGGTCCGACCCAGGAGGAGATCATTCCGGCGTTTCTTGACGAGTGCGAATTTGGCGGCTACTATTACGCCATTCCCTATATGCGCTCCACGGAGGCGTGTTATGTAAACAAGACCTATGTGGAAGCCTTGGGCTACACCCTGCCAGAGACCTTGACCTGGGATTTTGTCTGGGAGGTCTCCGAGGCGGCAATGGAAAAGGGCGCGGACGGAAATTATCTGATCAACGGGCAGAAGACCATGATTCCGTTTATTTACAAGTCCACGGATAACATGATGATCACCCAGCTGGGGCAGCTGGAAGCGGGCTACACCACGCAGCAGGGGGAGATCAAGCTTTTCAATGAAACCACTGAGCAGCTGCTCAATACCGTTGCCGAGCACGCCGGTACCCGAAGTTTTGCCACATTTAAGTTCAAGGGGTATCCCGGCAATTTTCTCAATGCCGGTCAATGCATTTTTGCCATCGACTCTACCGCCGGTGCTACCTGGATGGGTCCGGATGCCCCTATGATGGACATCCACAAAAACAATGTGGCAGATTTTGAGATGGAGGTCATGACCGTGCCGCAGTTTGACACGGAAGACCCCTTGATGATCTCCCAGGGACCGTCGGTGTGCGTGTTCAACAAGACCGATCCGCAGGAGGTCCTTGCTTCCTGGCTCTTTGCCCAGTATCTGCTGACCAACGATGTGCAGATCGCTTACTCCCAGACTGAGGGATATATCCCGGTCACCGCCAAGGCACAGAGCGACCCGGTGTATCAGGATTATCTCAGCCGCAGTGGCGAGGACAATGAGCTGTATTATTCCGTCAAGCTGGATGCAGCGCAGCTGCTGCTGGACAATATGGAAAACACCTTCGTCACGCCGGTCTTCAACGGCTCTGCCTCTGTGCGCAATGCTGCCGGGCAGCTGATCGAGGAGGTCACCAAGGCAATGTGGCGCGGACAGTCTGTTGACGAAGAATTTATGCAGACCCTGTTTTCTGAAATGACCGCCCTGTACCGGCTGGATCAGATCGGCATTTCCGCCGGGCAGGTAAGCCTGGGAAGGCTGCCAGCCGCATCGGTGATTTTATTGTGTTCCTTGGCGGTTTGCTGGGTCGCAATGGGCGTATATATTGTAATAAACTGCCGAAAAAAGAAAAAAATATCGAAAAGCAATTGATTTCTCAATAAGAACATTGTATAATGACCTCGTTATTTCAACCACAAAAACGATATGGAGGAGAACAACAATGAAAAAACTGCTCGCACTTGTGTTGGCACTGGTCATGGTCTGCTGCCTGTTCGGCTGCGGCAACACCGGCAGCGCTGACGGCACCACGACAGAAGCTACCACCGAATCTACCGCTGAGACTACCGATGATACCGCCGCACAGGCTATGTCCTATGACGAGTATGTCGCTGCTGAGCTGGAGAGCGAAGTGACTGTCAACTGCTATGTCCAGGCTACCCAGTCCTGGTGGGAGGACAAGATCACCGTTTACGCTGCGGATGCAGACGGTGCTTACTTCATCTATGAGTTGGCATGCTCCGAGGAAGACGCTGACAAGCTGATCCCCGGCGCTTACATCCAGGTCACCGGCTATAAGGCTGAGTGGTCCGGTGAGGTTGAGATCACCGAGGCTACCTTCACCTTCCTGAACGGCGGTGAGGAGTATGTTGCAGAGCCCGTGGATCTGACTGAGAAGCTGGGCACTGACGAGCTGATCAACTACCAGAACCAGCTGGCTGCCTTCAAGGGTCTGACTGTGGAGTCCATCTCCTACAAGAACGACGAGCCCGGCGATGACATCTATCTGACCCTGGGTCTGAACGGCGAAAGCTACGACTTCTGCGTTGAGGTCTATCTGACCGGCACCGACTCCGATGTGTATACCACCGTTGGCGAGCTGGCAGAGGGCGATGTTGTTGATGTAGAAGGCTTTGTCTACTGGTACGAGGGTATCAACCCCCATATCACCGCCATCTCCGTCGCTGAGTAATTTCATAACTGTGTAAGTAAGGGCGTGTTGCAAACTGCAACACGCCCTTCATCGTGTCAAAAAGCCCCAAAGACAAGCCTGGATTGCTTGCCCTTGGGGCTTCCTTGACCTTTGCCAGTCTGTCAAGCGCCGGTTTTTATTTCATCCGTTCCTTGAAAAAGTCCGGGTCTGTATGCCGCATACCGCATTGCAGGCAGAAGCAGTCACAATCACAGCCCAGCTTATCGTCCACCTCGTGACCGTAACCCTTGTTGTGCTCGCAGGGTTTATTTCCCCAATCCTTTTGCAACTGATCGACCTCAGATGTTGTTTTCTTCATTTATGTTACCCTCCTGTTCGATCGGCAGTTTCCTTGGCGCGAACGCCTGCGTCACCTGCCGATCGCGGCGCAATAAATCATCTCGCTTCATCTGCCACAGGCAGCGCTCGATGATTTATTCCCATTCGGTCCCGAAAACTGTAACTTAAACAATTTTGTATGGGTATTTTTGCTCACATTATCGAGAGTGTTCAGATTATCCATAAAATATGGACTGTCAAGATTTTTGTTGTCAATATGTTGTCACACTAACAAGGATATTATAAATAATTCAACTCCAATTTTCAAGGTTTTTCTATAAATATCATTAGAAAGTCACCTCAAAAATACGATACCTTCATTCTTTATGCCTTCCAAACGGCTTTGATGATATTTCCAATTTTAGGAGATGTTCCGTACATAAGAACGCCGACACGATAGATCTTTGCGGACAGAACACCGATGCCAATTGTTGATGCAACCAAAATGCCGATAGAGATTGCAATTTCATACCACGGCACCGTACTCATAGCAATTCTTGTGAACATAGCCATGGGTGAAGTGAACGGAATATAGGAGCAAATCTGCATAAGTAAGTTATCTACACTACCACTGGTCATAGAGAAGATAACCACCATAAAGCCAAACAGGAACAGGAATGTTACAGGCTGAACCGCAGTATTGATATCCTCCAGCTTGGAAACCGTGGAAGAAATTGCACCGTAGAGGAACGCATAAATCAAGAAGCCAAGCAGGAAGGATACGAGCATATACGCAAATAGCTCAGGCGGAATATTAAAGATGGAGTCAATGATTCCGTTATCTCCCCAATAGGACTTGTTCACGTTGTAGAACACAAGTGCTGAGCCAAAGATGGCAACAAGCTGAACAAGACCTGCCATACAAGCTGCTAAAACCTTACCAAACATCATATTGATGGGCTTGGCGCTGGTGATAAGCAATTCCATGGCACGGGAGCTTTTTTCAGTTGCAACACTCATTGCCACCATCTGACCGTAAAGCAGAATGACCATATACAATGCAAAAATCATAATGTAGGTGTAGAAGAAGTTCTGCATCTGATCTTTGCCAAGGCTTTCCACTTCACCGTCAATCTGAATGCTCATAACACCGGCAGCATCTTCAGCTGATATACCGCCGTTAATCATAGCATTCATTTGATAGATCTGCTGTAATACACCGGTTGCAATATCCGGGTTCATATCGTACATCGAGAGATTATCAACGTAATATGTAAATGAGGTCGCTCCGTTCATTACAAAAGCGCATTCCACATCACCGGAAGTAATTTTATCCTTGATTACGCTGATTTCATCATCCGTAATCTGCACGTCATAATCGGCAAAGGATGCGGCAAATGTTACTTTTACCATATCCGCCTGCGTAGGATCATCTGCCTTTACGAGCATAACGGAAAGGTCTGAGGTGGTATTAGAAGTATCGTCTGATTCAAACAAGGCTGTAATTCGAGGGAAGAACATAACGATAGCGATAACCACCATCAAAAAGATCGTTACACCGACAAACGCTTTGTTTTTAGCATAATTTTTAAGTTCAAATTTAAATATTTTTCCAAACTGTTTCATTGTTTAGCCCTCCTGTGCCACATCGCCTGCATATTCTACGAAAATATCATTGAGGGAAGGTTCAAAGACCTTTACCTCGTCGATATCGTAGTTTTCTACAAGGCGAATCATAGTGGCTTTCTTTTCAGAGGGTGAGCCCAAGCGAATCATTAAATCGCCGCCTTCCATAACGGTACAGGAAGAGCCAAAATCAGCTATAATTGCATCGGGCGTTTCTGTTTTTACAACCAAGCGGTCACGAGGATAGTCACGCTTGATGTCATGCAAATCACCGTGAAGTGCAACAACACCGTTGTTAAGAATAGCAATGCTATCGCAGAATTCTTCTATGTAGCTCATCTGATGGCTGGAGAAAAGAACAATTTTACCCTTTGCAATCTGTTCCTTAACCACATCCTTTAGGAGCATTGCATTTACAGGGTCAAGACCCGAAAAAGGCTCGTCAAGAATAATGATGTCGGGATCGTGAGCAAGAGCAGTAATAAGCTGAATCTTTTGCTGATTCCCCTTTGAAAGGGTTTCGAGCTTCTTGTTGCGATACTCGGTCATACCAAGTCTTTTGAGCCAATAGTCAATAGACTTTACCGCTTCCTTACGGCTCATTCCTTTCAGCTCTGCAAAATATGTAAGTTGATCAATGATGATCTTCTTCGGATACAGACCTCTTTCCTCGGGAAGATAGCCGATGCCAATTTTGTTGTAATCAACAGGTTGACCATCGATCAGCACTTCACCGCTGTTTGCAGGAAACACATCCATTAAAATACGGATAGATGTAGTTTTACCCGCCCCGTTTCTGCCAAGCAGACCGAAGGCTTTGCCGCCTTTAGCTTTGAATGATACTCCGGAGAGAACATTCTTTTCACCAAAGGATTTTTCTATGTTTCTGAGTTCTAAAATCATTTTGCTTCAGACTCCTTAAATTTCAAGTTAATGGCACCGATACCGCCACTAACCTCAATGCTGTTACTGCCGTTACCTTGTCCCTTGATATTAGAAATGCTTGTGCCATCTACGGTAATATTACCAAGACCTTTTTCTATATCAAGTTTGTAATCATCCTTATTACCAATTACAGTTATGTTGGTCTCTCCAACACCTAAATCAAAATCACTTTCGCCTGTAAGAGCAGAGGTCAGATTCAACTGACCGATACCCATATCTAAATCAAGGTTATGGAGTGAGCCTCCGGATATGGTGATTTTTCCGGCACCACCGTCAATGTCAACATTAGAGGTGGCAATAAGCGTATTAATTGTAACTTCACCGGCACCGAGCTCAAAGTTCATTGTAGAAGCAGACAAGCTATCTACAGTCAGTCTTCCTGCACCGGTTATAATATTTGCTTTTTCGAACACCGTGTCTACAGGGACGTAGAGAGTCAATACAGCACCTGTATAAGTGTGAGCAAACTTCTTTGTTTCCTTGACCGTCAGAACACCGTTCTTATCTTCAACCGTAAGGTGCTTTAAATTGCTTTCAACATAAAAGCTTTCGCCTTGCTTGATGGTAAAGTCAGCGGCATTGATCTTTACTTCAAGGTTCTGTATCTCTGAT
>JAZSHB010000112.1:0-9153 GCA_045533015.1 Faecousia sp. | reverse complement strand
CAGCTGGCGGTACGGCACAAAGCCGTTTCGTTCATAGAAGCGAATTCCCCGGGGATTGTCCACCGCAACAGACAGCAGACAGATCCGACGCCCCTGGGACAAAAGCACCTGCTGGTATCGGTCCATCAATTCCTGGGCAGCGCCTGTGCCCCGGTGCTCCGCCAGCACACAAATGGACAGCAGATCGCCGCAGTCTTTCGTTTTAACCCCTCGATACTGGGTGTTTATGATCTGCGCTGCGTTCTTTCGGGCAAACATACCCTTGACCTTTTTCCAGGCAGCCCTGTTGCCGCTGAGCAGAAGCCACACCATCCGCAGCGCCACACGCACCGGGTTATTTTTGAAAAAGCGCTTCATATACGGGTTGTTTCCACAGTAGTAGCCCATGCAGAAGCCGATGATCTGTCCCGGTTCGTTTTCCGCCACCAGAAACAGCTCCGGCACATCCCGGAAATACTCCTCATAAAATTTCACCAGCAGCTTTTTCCCCAGTGCGGTGGAAAAGCTGTCCGGGAAGCATATGCTGTGCACCTGTGCAACGCTCTGCAGGTCCTGCTGCTGCGCTTGTCTAACCATCATGCTTTCCTCACTTGATTCGAAATACCTTCAAAAAACACCACCAGAAAATATGACACGCCGAGCGCACCACGCTCAGATGCTCAATATCCCGGTACAATATCCAGTGGTACTTGATGACCTTGAGCTTATTGCTGGAAATAGAATTGCTGCGAATGCGGTAACGCATCAGCACATCGGGCATTCCCCAGATGTATTTCTCCTTTTTCAGCATCTGCAGCCACAGGGCATCGTCGTTGCGCTTGCGGATGTTGGGAACCTGAAACTTACCCATCACGCCCACATTGTACATCACTGTGGAATTACCCACGGGGCAGTCCAGCAGCAGGCGGTTATAATCGGTTTTTTCCACCGTCTTGATCACTCTGTCCAGGCTTTTTCCCGCTTCGTCGATCTGCTCATAGGCTGTGCAGGTAAAGGCATATCCCTTTTCCTGCATAAAATCCAGCTGCTTCTGCAGCTTTTCCGGCAGCCACAAATCGTCGCTGTCGCAAAACGCCATATACTCGCCCTGGGCAAGCTCCATCGCAGTGGTTCGCGCCACCGCAGCGCCGGAATTTGTTTCCAGGCAGTGATACCTGATGCGGCTGTCCTTTGCCATGTAGCCGTCCACCACCGCCTTGGTATCGTCCGTGGAGCAGTCATCTACGATGATCATTTCCCAATGCGTGTAGGTCTGCGCCTGTACCGCTTCGATGGTCTCGGCAATAAATCTGCCGCAGTTGTATGTAGGCGTGATAACAGAAACCAAACCCTGGATCATCCCACTGCCTCCTTTTCCTCCTCTGCCTTGTAGTCCTTTCCCAGGACCGCAAAGACGGTCATAAACATGACCTTGATATCCGTAAAGAAGCTAAAATTTTCCATCGCCTTCAGATTATAGTGCATCTTGCCGGGAAGCACCTGGTTTATGTAAGCAGCGTCCACATCCTCCGCACCGTCCAAGAGCATATCCTCGTCCTTATAGAAGATGCTTGCAAGACTGGTCACGCCCGCAGGCAGCAACAGCGTCGCCAGCATTTCCGGCGTGTACTGTGCCACATACTTCGGCACCTCCGGGCGGGTACCAACAAAGGTCATCGTGCCCCGGAAAATGTCGATCAGCTGACATATCTCATCCAGACGGCACTTGCGGATGACCCTGCCTACCCGTGTAATGCGGCTGTCCGCACCCACCGTCACCAGAGAGCCCCTGTCTGCATTCTGCACCATAGATCGGAATTTGAAAATGCGAAACTGTTTTCCGTACTGGGTCACCCGGACCTGCCGGTAAAACACCGGACCAGGAGAGTCCAGCTTGATAGCAACGGCAAGTACCGCAAACACCGGGGACAAAACCACCAGCATCAGCGCCGACACCACAATATCGAAGATCCGCTTGAGCAGTAAGCTCGCCTGCTTCGCTTTCAGCTTATCATAGTAGGGTCTTACCGCATCTGTACGCAGCTGCTGCGGAAGCTTTTCCCATTTACAAAGCATCATCGGATATAGTCCTTTACGATGTTGATATAGTTTTCGATCACATAGTCCACCTGCGCATCGGTCAGACCGGTATGCAGCGGCAGGGTGATCTCATTTACAAAGTGCGCATAGGCATTGGGGTAATGTGCAATATCAAAGCCAAGCTCCTTATAGGCTGTATGCATGGGCAAGGGCTTATAGTGGACATTGCAGGCGATTCCTTTTTCTGCCATTTTAATAACGATCCCGTTGCGCTGCTCGGCAGTAATGCCGGGTATGCGAGTAATGTAAAGATGTCCGGAGGATTCGTATTCCGGGGTATAATGTGCCAGCACCTGGATGCCAACAGGCTTCAGTGCCGCATCGTATTTTTCAATGATCTGCTTCCGGCGCACCAGCATATCCGGATAACGCTCCAGCTGCTTTAAGCCGATGGCTGCCGTCACATCGGTCATGTTGCACTTATACCAGGTGCCTATAACATCATACTCCCAGGCACCCAGCTGGGTCTTTGCCAGGGCATCCTTGCTTTGTCCGTGCAGGCTCAAAAGCTGCAGCTTTTTATAGATCTTCCCGTTGTCCACGCCGGGGATCGTGCGCCAGGTCAAAGCGCCACCCTCAGCGGTGGTTAGATTTTTGACCGCATGGAAGGAAAAGGAAGAAAAGTCCGCAACCGCGCCGATCATCTGCCCACCCAGCTTTGCACCGAAGGCATGGGCGGTATCTGCCATGATCGCCACTCTTCCCAGGGCTTCCTGGATCTCCGAGGCAGGCTTGAACACAGCCTTTTTGCTTTCCGCCACAGCAAAAAGCTTTTCATAGTTACAGGGAATGCCCCCCAGGTCCACAGGGATGATCGCCTTGGTATTCTCATTGATGGCAGCCGCCACCGCGTCATAGTCCATTTCCAGGCTGTCCTGCTGGCAATCGATCAGCACCGGCTTTGCTCCCACATGGCACACCACCGACGCAGATGCCGTATAGGTGTATGCCGGGACGATGACCTCATCCCCGGGTCCTACGCCCAGAACACGCAGCGCCATTTCCGCACAGGCTGTTTGGGAATTGAGGCATACACAGCTGTCAACCCCCACATACGCCGCAATATTTTTTTCCAGCTGCTTGGTCCGCGGCCCTGTGGTGATCCAGCCGGACCGGAGCGCCTGCGCCACTTCTTCGATCTCAAGCTCTGAAATATCCGGCGGCGAGAAAGGGATGTTCATTATGTATCACTCCCGTTAAAATTCAGTTTTGAAAAAGACCGCAATTAGGCATTTTCTATTCCGATATTATACACCACATCTATACAAAAAGCAACCGGTTTTATTCGACATCCTTTGGTTGAAATGCACAAGATTCGACTTTTCTCGCTTTTACGGCGGGGAGACATCGCGCAAAATGATGAAGTTTTCACAGGGCAAAAATGTGATTTATCTTGACTTTGAAGGGTTTTGGTTGTAACCTTAAAGGAGAAAATCTCAGATAATAAGGAGATATTTATGGAAAGAGTTTACATCGGCAATGTGATGCAAAACCTGGACACCGAGATCCTGCTTCAGGGCTTTGTGGAGACCTTCCGGGACAGTAAGGCAATGGCTTTCATCGTCCTGAAGGATATCACCGGAAAGGTACAGGTAACTGTAGAAAAGGCTGACCACCCGGAGCTGGCAGAGGTGCTGTCTCAGATCACCCCCGACTCCGTTATCACCGTCACCGGTGTGGCAAAGGCAAGCGAGTATGTGAAGCTGGGTGGCGTGGAGGTATATCCCACCGCAATCAAGCTGGAATCCGCCGCCGCCGCCCTGCCCATCCACCGGGAGGCGATCCCCGCCACCAAGAAGCGTCCGGGCGTGGAAAAGTCCGGTATCGACCTGCGTATGGATTATCGCTGGATCGACCTGCGTACTACGCGCAACCAGCTGATCTTCAAGGCGCAGACCGTTGTGGCAAAGGCAATGCGGGACTTCCTGCTGGAGCGCAACTTCCTGGAGATCCACACCCCCAAGCTTATCGGCGCTGCCAGCGAAAGCGGCTCGGATGTGTTTGAGGTCAAGTATTTTGACCGCAACGCCTACCTCGCCCAAAGCCCCCAGTTTTATAAGCAGATGGCGATGGCTGCCGGCTTTGAACGGATCTTTGAGATCGGACCTGTGTTCCGTGCCGAAAAGTCCTACACCAGCAAGCACACCACCGAGTTTACCGGCTTCGACCTGGAGCTGAGCTACATCACCTCCTACCGGGATGTGATGAATATTGAGGCAGAGCTGCTGACCTACACCCTGGCAAAGGTGAAGGAAGCGCTGGGTGACCAGATTCTGGAGCATTTCGGTGTAGAAGTGGTGGTGCCGACCCTGCCCTTCCCCACCGTCACCCTGGCAGAGCTGTACAAGCAGCTGGAGGCTGAGTTTGGCTACAAGGTGGACGAAGCAGAGAAGAACGACCTGACCACCGAGGCGGAACGGCTCAGCTATGAATGGGTCAAGAAGCACTACGGTCATGAGTTCCTGTTCGTCACAGACTTCGGCGCTGAGAAGCGTGCCTTCTACCATATGCGTGACGAGAACGGCATTCCCCAGGGCTACGATCTGATCTGGCGGGGCGTGGAGATCACCACCGGTGCCCAGCGTGAGCACCGTTATGAGGTACTGAAGCAGCAGGCAGAGGAAAAGGGTCTTGCCGAGGATGTAAAGTTCTATCTGGAATTTTTCAAGTACGGCTGCCCGCCCCACGGCGGCTTCGGTCTGGGCATCGACCGACTGACCATGCTGCTAATGGGTCTGCACATCAACGAGGCGATGTTCCTGTTCCGCAGCCCCAAGCGCCTGACCCCCTAACGCTAGCGCACAGCAATAGGAATTCACACAAACACAACACATAATGCATAGTGCACAGTAACGAAACCTTCCCGTTTCCGTGTTGTTGAAGCCATGAGCAATTCTTAAGAGCACCGCACCCAAAGGCATCGCCAGTGTAATACCGCAAAAGCGAAAGGGCGCGCCTGGTGGGGTCTGGGGAGGTGGCTTGCCTTGCGGGAGCAAGGCACTCAACGCCTACCCAGTCGCATTCTTTGGGTACTTTCTTGGCGAGACAAGAAAGTCCCGCCACCGGCAGGTGCCGCACCAGAACATGGTACTAATCTGAAATATAAGCAAAAGATTGCCGCGAAGTTTTACTGCACAAAAAAGCTGTCTCTTGACGAGACAGCTTTTTTATATTCACGCTTCCGAGAACTGATCCTTGCCTACGCTGCACAGGGGACATTCAAAATCTTCCGGAACATCCTCCCACTTGGTGCCGGGCGCAATGCCGCATTCGGGACAGCCCTGCTCCTCATCGTATTCCCAGCCACATACATCGCATACATATTTCATTGTGTTTACCTCCTTTTCGTTTATCATAGTATGCCCAACAAACCCCACTGCTGTTACAGCAGTACGAATTTATTTTTTTCACTTTCCAAAACGCCCTCCCGGCGCAGCTTGCTGATCTCGGAGGACAATCCGCTGCGGTCTACCTCCAGATAATCCGCCAGCTCCTGCCGGTCATAGGGAATGGTAAAGCTTTTGCTTCCCTGGAGCTTCGCCTCATGGAGCAAATATGCCATCAGCTTCTCCCTGGTGGTTCGTTTTGCTGTGATCTGAAGCTTCTGGTCAAACACCAGATTTTCTGTTGCCACCAGACGCAGTAGATTAAAAATAATACGGCTGTGGAACGCACAGGCGTTGGAGCAGCTGACGGTGATCCTCCGGCAATCCATCAGCAGCACCTGGCTGTCCTCGTCCGCGATCACGCTGACAGGAAGCGCCGTGACCCCTGCACAGGCATAGGTCTCCCCAAACAGCTCCGTGGGTCCGATGTGGGCAACGATGCTGCGGTTGCCGTAGTAGTCCTCCCGGAGCATCCGCACAGCCCCGGTCAGGACCATGCCCACATGGGTAGCCGGCTCTCCCTCGTAAAAAAGGGTCTGCCCCTTCGCAACGGATACCTTTCGCCCGCCGATACAGCCCAGCAGCGCACCCAGATCCTCCTTGCAAATGCCTTCAAACAAGGGACAGCGCTCCATAATTGGAATAAATTCCTCCACAGCGACCTCTTTCTGTTGAAAATTCAACATACATTCTTCTGTCAGTATAGTATGATTTTATTACAAAGTCAAGGAGGTGTTTGATATGACATTTGAAGGCTGTCAAGGCAAGCCCAGAACCCCCACCATTCACGAAAAGGTCTGCCCCCAATGCGGACAGATCATCGAGCTGTTCTCCATCGACACTGAGGTCGCCTGCGAAAATTGCGGCTTTGTGGCATACAACGACACCCTCAGCTGTGTCCAATGGTGCAAATACGCCAAGCAATGCGTAGGCGAGCAGATGTATAACCATATGATGGAGATTGCCGCCGTGCAGAAAAAACACAGGAAAGAGGAAACACTATGATTCGGAAGATCATTACTATTGACGAAGAAAAGTGCAACGGCTGCGGTCTGTGCGCCAAAGCCTGCCACGAGGGTGCCATCGGAATGGTAGACGGCAAGGCGAAGCTTTTGCGGGAAGACTACTGCGACGGTCTTGGGGACTGTCTGCCTGCCTGCCCCACCGGTGCCATCACCTTTGAGGAGCGTGAAGCGCCTGCCTACAACGAAGCGGCAGTCCTTGCCGCCAAGCAGGCAGTCCAAAGCGCCCCTGTATCCAGTCAGCTGGGAAATTTCCCCATTCAGATCAAGCTTGCGCCGGTGAACGCCCCCTGGCTGCAAAACGCCCACCTGCTGATCGCCGCGGACTGCACCGCCTATGCCTGCGGTGATTTCCACAACCGGTTTATGGCTGGCAAGGTAACGCTGATCGGCTGTCCCAAGCTCGATGGGGTAAACTACGCTGAAAAGCTTTCCCAAATATTTATCCAAAATGATATCCAAAGCATCACTGTCGTGCGGATGACCGTCCCCTGCTGCGGCGGACTGCCCTTTGCCGTCGAAACCGCGCTGGCTGCCAGTGGAAAGGATATCCCCTTGCATATCATCTCTATCAGCCCCAACGGAACGTGCGCCCAATAAAAATTCCCCTTTTCCCGATTTTTGCACTGTACCTTTGGCGAAAAATGGTGTATAATGCAAAAATGATAACGCAGCAAAAGGAGAACTGACTATGACCATCACCAAGGACATCCGCTACATCGGTGTGGATGATCGCAGCATCGACCTGTTTGAAGGGCAGTATGTGGTGCCCAACGGCATCGCCTACAACTCTTATGTGATCCTGGACGAGAAGATCGCCGTCATGGACACCGTGGACAAAAACTTTGCCCAGCCCTGGCTGGATAATCTCCAAAGGGAGCTGAACGGACGCAAGCCGGACTATCTGATCGTACAGCACATGGAGCCGGATCACTCTGCCAATATCCACAAGTTCCTCACCCTTTACCCCGAGGCGACCGTGGTCTCCTCTGCCAAGGCTTTCACCATGATGAAGAACTTCTTCGGCACAGAATTTGCCGACCGGCGCATCGTAGTAGGCGAAGGCGACACCCTGGAGCTGGGTGCGCACCGGCTGACCTTTGTCACCGCCCCCATGGTCCACTGGCCTGAGGTCATCGTCACCTACGATTCTTATGATAAGGTGCTCTTCTCCGCTGACGGCTTCGGCAAATTCGGCGCGCTGGATACCGACGAGGACTGGGCGTGCGAAGCCCGCCGGTACTATATCGGCATCGTGGGCAAGTACGGTGCCCAGGTCCAGGCGCTGCTGAAAAAGGCAGCCGCACTGGATATTCAAACCATTTGTCCCCTTCACGGTCCTGTGCTCCGGGAGAACCTGGGTTATTACATAAACCTGTATGATATCTGGTCGTCCTACCGGGTGGAGAGTGAAGGTGTCGTGATCGCCTACACCTCTGTTTACGGCAATACAAAAGCCGCCGCAGAGCTTCTGGCACAGAAGCTGCAGGAATACGGTTGCCCGGAGGTAGTCATCCACGACCTTGCCCGCTGTGACATGGCAGAGGCGGTAGAGGATGCCTTCCGGTACGGCAAGCTTGTGCTGGCAACGACCACCTACAACGGAGACATCTTCCCGTATATGAAGACCTTCATCCACCAGCTGACGGAGCGCGGCTACCAAAACCGCACCCTGGGTCTTATGGAAAACGGCTCCTGGGCACCCATGGCTGCCAAAATCATGAAGGGAATGTTCGAAAAGTCCAAAAACCTCACCTTCGCCGATACCACCGTGAAGGTCCTCTCTGCCCTAAGCGATGACAGCATCGCCCAGTGCGATGCCCTCGCCCGGGAGCTGTGCAGCTAACAAAAAGGCTGGGATGACTGTGGTCATTCCAGGCTTTTTCTGTAAATCAGGAGAATTTGGGCGGCGTTACCGGGTTGTTGGCAAAGGCGTTCGGACCGGGATCCGACATAGAGAAGTACATCCTCGCAGCCTTGGTCGTACCGAAATCCTGGTTGGAGCCGGTGTTCTGCACTTCATTGAAGGCATCCCGGAACATCTGGTTGTGCGCCTCCTCACGGTTGAGAAGGAAATCAATGGTTTCCCGCACTTTCTTATCGTGGATCTGGCGGTACAGGTATTCATAGACCACTTTTGCCCGCTGCTCCGACGCAATGTTGCTCAAAAGGTCGGCACACAAGTCTCCGGTCACCGTCACATAATCCGCTGTCCAGGAATAGCCGGACGCGTTGATCAGCCCCGGGTTCAGCCCTAAGGGCACATGACTTTGAATCTCACCGGCATTCACCTGGTCTGCTCCCACATCATGCCCGTTGAGCAGATTGATGGTCTGGGCGACCATTTCCATGTGTCCCAGCTCCTCCGCCGCGATGTCCAGAAACAGGTCCTTGATCTTGGGATCTTTGATACGGAAGCTTTGGGACATATACTGCATGGCAGCCTTCAGCTCACCGTTGCCGCCACCCAGCTGCTCCTGCAGCAACGCCGCATACTGCGGGTTGGGGCGTTCGATACCCACCGGGTGAAATAACTGCTTTTCGTGCTTGAACAAGCACACCACTCCCTTCCATGTGATGTGCTTATTCTTCCATTTTCTTCTGGGAATTATACCTTCCTTCTCCGCTGGGTTCACCCTGGACACCTGCGCCCATGTAACAACAGC
>JAZSHB010000080.1:0-2784 GCA_045533015.1 Faecousia sp. | reverse complement strand
TCTCTTTTCAGTCTTTCGAAAAAGTATACTTTTTTGAAAGACTGAAAAGAGGCCAAGGAAGCCACAAAGACAAGCAACCCGGACTCGTCGGCGTACATAGGTACGGTAGAGTCCGGGTTGTGCAGTAAGCCAAAATACCTTGCGAAGCAAGCTTTTTACCTGCATCCGTTAGAAACATGGTTTTACATCCTTCCAAAAAGAAAGGCATTCTTTTGTGCATCCCTGGCCGCCATGCTGTGTTTTGGCGGTTTGGGGCTTTTTTGACGCTCTGACACCCCTGGTCGGCTGACCAGGGGTGTTGTACTACCAAGGGTAAAATAAAATGACCAGGATGATCTGCACAGCCAGAATAATAGGGATACCCAATGTGAATTTGGGATGCCTGGTTTTGTGCCGAACCGTGTACATCCCCAAAAGACAACCGAGGCTTCCTCCCAGTACAGCAGTACCGATCAGCGTCAGCTCGGGAATACGCCAAAGTTTTTTCTTCGCTCTGTGCTTATCTGTAAGCATAAGCAGGAAGCCGGCAGCATTGATTATAAACAGGTAAACAAGCAATGGCTTCATGGGAAGCTCCTTTCGGGAGGGAATAAAGGTGAAAAAATGTTGGGTAATTATATGGATGGCACTGTTTTTGTCCGGTTGTGGCGTACAGGAGACCTTTGAGACGCTTGCGGATGATTACGATCTTTCTGTGATGGCACAGATGCAGCAGCTGCACATTACGCTCCCCCCAAATGCTGCGGTCACAACAATGGAAAATGATGATACGGGGAAGATCTATTTGTGTGATGGCTATACTGTGACGGTCCAGACAATGCCGGCGGGGGATTTGGATGGGACCCTGCGCCAGGTTACGGGCTTTTCAAAGGATCAGCTTACGCTGATGCAGACCCGCATGGGCAATGTCATCCGTTATGAATGTGTGTGGAGTGCTGTGGGGGAGGGCGGCGATCAGGTGTGCCGTGCCGCTATCCTGGATGACGGCTGTTATCATTACGCAATAACCGCTATGGCAGACGCGGAACTTGCAGGACAGCTGACCCAGACTTGGCAGGGAATCCTGCAATCGGCGACGCTCAGTACTGACTGAGTGCCTCCTGACATAATGCTCTGCACTGTTGTGCAACAGACGCGGGATATAAAATCTTAGCTTTCTTGCCGAACCCAATGATCCAGCTTAGAAACATGGGGGACACGGCAACTTTAACAGTGAAGTTAAAATGCTCCTCTCCATCGGGGATCAGCATGGTGTCCTTGGCAAACCGGTCGATCACAACATTGATAAGGCTTCGGTGAAAGCGCAGCTTCACATCCACCGCCTCACCGGAGTACATTTGGAACAGCCGGTTGGCGTGCTCGGTCAGAGCTTTACCTGTCAGCTGAGGGCAGGGGATGCGCGTTTGGTCCGTCAACGCAATATCAGTCATCCGGTCCACCCGATAGGAAGTGATGCCGTGCCGTTCGGAATATGCAAGCAAATAACAGTTTTCATTATCCTGGCAAAGTCCGTAGGGGCTTGCCAGGTATTCTTTTTCCCGGTAGCGGCGCTTGCTGCCCAGATCCCAGTCGAAATACCGAAAACAGATCTGGCGGTTTTGGGCGATCGCTTCCTGAATGGCATCGACGCTGTAGTAGATGGTTTCATTCATACTCTTGACACGGCCGGAGACCAGGACATTGCGGCAAAGCAGCTTTGCATCCTGCTCGTTACACTGCAGGCATAGCTTTTCGATCAGCTCCCGGGATTTTTTCTGTGTCAAATATCGGCTGGACTGCACTGCATCGATCAGCAGCTTCAGCTCCGGCAGCTCAAAATTACGGGAGGCAATGTAATAACCGCCGTTTTTGCCGGGAATAGATACGATATCCATACCGTACTCCTGCAAAGCTGCAATGTCAGAGTAAACGGTCTTTCGGTCGCAGCTGATCCGATGCTCCCGGTCCAGCATAGCGATCAGTTCAGAGGCTTTTACAGGGCGGTCTTCCCGGGAATTTTTTTGTAAATAATCCAATATGTAAAATATCTTCAATTTCTGATTGTCAGATTTCGGCATAAAGCTACCTCCTGTCAGGATGATTATAACACCAGGTTATCTGAAATGGAATGCAAAATTTGCATTTTGGCATAAAATATGTTAATGTATTAGCCAAAGGAGTTGAGCTTATGCTTTATGTCGGCTGTCATTTATCTGCCAGCGCAGGCAATTTGGAAATGGTAAGGACGGCACAGTCCATCGGTGCCAATACTTTTGCGTTTTTTACCCGCAACCCCAGAGGCAGTCAAGCCAGGAAGGAAGACCCGGAGGATTGCGAAAAGGCGGTTGCCGCCCTGCAGGAGGCAGATTTTGGTAAGCTGGTAGCCCATGGGGCATACACTATGAATCTGTGTACCGCCAATGCTGAGGCAAGAGCCTTTGCGGCGAGTGTGCTTTGCGACGATCTGCGCCGCATGGCGGCGCTGCCGGGCAATTATTATAATTTTCACCCGGGTAGCCATGTGGGACAGGGTGTAGAGACCGGTATTGACCTTATAGCTCAGACGCTTAACGAAATTCTGACACCAGAGTTGCCGGTAAAGGTTCTGCTGGAAACTATGGCCGGAAAAGGCAGTGAAGTGGGCGGCCGGTTCGAGGAACTTCGCGAGATTCTGGACCGTGTGGAATTGTCGGAAAAGATGGGGGTCTGTCTTGATACCTGCCATGTGTGGGACGGAGGATATGATATTGTCAATGACCTGGACGGTGTCCTGAGTGAGTTTGACCGGATCGTGGGACTGGAACG
>JAZSHB010000026.1:0-37289 GCA_045533015.1 Faecousia sp. | reverse complement strand
GCTGCTTGATAAGTAAGTAAACAAATGCTGCCCCAGCAGTTTGACCAAGGAGGTGTCATCCATGGCTGTCCCTAAGTGTAAAGTGTCCAGCGCCCGTCGTGATAAGCGTCGCGGTTCCAACTGGAAGCTGTCTGCTCCCAGTGTAGCAGTTTGCTCCAAGTGCGGTGAGCCCGTCATGCCTCACAGAGCCTGCAAGGCTTGCGGTAACTACAACGGCCGTCAGGTTCTGGCTGCCAAGGCTGACTAAGGCAGGAAAAGAGCGTAAGCGCAGAGGAAGGTGGACAGCCTTCCTCTTTTTCCGTTTTTTGGATGCGCGTGTAAAATGTGTTGATTTACAGGCGGTTTTGTGCCATAATACTATATGTATGTGTGAAAGGAGTGATCGTCATGGCAAAGCCTTTGGTTGCGATCGTCGGACGACCCAATGTAGGCAAGTCCATGCTTTTTAATAAGCTTACAGGACAGCGCACCTCTATCGTAGAGGATACCCCCGGTGTTACCCGTGACCGTATTTATGGCGATTGCGAGTGGTGCGGACGGCAGTTTTCCCTTGTGGATACTGGTGGTATCGAGCCGGGCACGGACAGCGATATGCTCAAGTTTATGCGCCGCCAGGCAGAGATCGGTATTGAGCTGGCTGACTGTATCGTTATGGTTGCGGATGTCCGTTCCGGTGTGACTGCTGCGGACATGGATGTGGCAACGATGCTGCGCAAGTCCGGCAAACCTGTGGCACTGGCGGTAAATAAGTGCGATTCCGTTGGTCCGGTCAACCCGGATGTATACGAGTTCTACGCCCTGGGAATCGGGGACCTGTTTGAAGTCTCTGCCGTACACGGACACGGTACAGGCGATCTTCTTGACTGGTGCCTGGATAATTTGCCCCAGCAGGAAGCAGGGGAGGAGGAAGATGACACTGTCAAGGTTGCCATCGTAGGCAAGCCCAATGTGGGCAAATCCAGTCTTCTCAACCGTATCCTGGGTGAGGAACGCGTGATCGTTTCCAATATTGCCGGTACGACCCGGGATGCCATCGACTCCGAGTTTGAAAACGAGACGGGAAAGTACTGCTTTATCGACACAGCCGGTATGCGCCGCAAGAGCAAGGTCGATGACATGATCGAGCGCTACTCCAATATGCGCACCATCAGCGCCATTGAGCGTGCGGATGTGTGCCTGATTTTGGTGGATGCAAATGAAGGTGTCACGGAGCAGGATACCAAGATCGCAGGTCTTGTCCATGAGGCGGGAAAGGCTGCCATCATCGTTGTCAACAAATGGGACGCGGTGGAGGACAAGCAGACCAATACCATGCGTGATAAGGAAGCGGATGTGCGAAATGGTCTGAGCTATATGACCTATGCCCCTGTGGTGTTCCTGTCAGCACTGACCGGTCAGCGGGTGGACAAGCTGTTTTCTGTGATCCGGGAGGTCCATGCCCAGAACACCAGCCGTATCACCACCGGCGCGCTAAACAGCGTTCTGGCGGATGCCACGGCGCGGGTGCAGCCCCCTTCGGATAAGGGTCGCCGCCTGAAGATCTATTACATGACCCAGGCAGGCACGAAGCCGCCGCACTTTGTGATCTTCTGCAACGATGCCCGGCTGTTCCATTTTTCTTATCAGCGGTATCTGGAAAATCAGATCCGGGAAGTGTTTGGGCTCAAGGGAACACCTGTGCGCATCACGATCCGGCAAAAGGGCGACAAGGAGGATTAGACCGTGTGGATTGCAATATTGGTAACGATCGTTGCAGGTTATCTGCTTGGTAATTTGAACGGTGCGGTCTGTGTATCCAGACTGCAAGGCGATGATGTCCGCAGCCATGGCAGCGGGAATGCGGGTCTTACGAATTTTATCCGCAGCTACGGTGCGAGCAAGTCCTTGCTCGTGATCGTCATAGATGCGGTAAAGGGCGTTCTTGCCTGCGTCTTGGGTGGGCTTGCGCTGAAGGGTTGGCTTGGCTTCCGGGCCGGCGCGGCAATCGGCGGTGCGGCAGTCATGCTGGGACATATGCTGCCTGTGTTTCTGAATTTCCGGGGTGGCAAAGGCATCCTTACCGGGCTGTTTGTGGCGATCGTGGTGGATTGGCGAATCGCTCTGCTGATCCTGGCGGTGTTTGCTCTGGCATACTTTACCACCGGGTATGTATCCCTTGGCTCTGTCCTGGCGGCGATCACCTTTGGTGTTGGCTTCATATGGCTTCATTGGGGAAATTGGACAGTGGTGCTGTGCGGTGTTTTTATGGGCGCCATGGCGACCTTTATGCACCGGCAGAACATTGCGCGCCTTCTCAAAGGAGAGGAACGCAAAACGAATCTGTTCAAAAAGGATAAAGAATAAACAAACCCGGGATGCTGTCGTAGCATCCCGGGTCTTTGACAGAAAAAACGCCATTGCACAAGCAATGGCGTAATTTGTAACAGATTAGACAGCGCGTTCGACCTTGTTGGAACGGAGGCATCTGGTACAAGCGTACACATGGCACGGAGTACCGTTCACAATGGCCTTGACCCGCTTCACATTGGGCTTCCAGGTTCTGTTGGAGCGTCTGTGGGAGTGGGAGACCTTAATACCAAAGGTAACGCCCTTGCCACAATAATCACACTTCGCCATTCACTGCACCTCCTATCCGAAACAGTAAACTCAAAATCACGCCTCAAACAGGCGCTTTGATATGATAGCAGAGTTTCTGGAAAAAAGCAAGTGTTTTTTTGGAAAAATTTTTGTTTTTTCAAAATAATGTTGATATTCCTTACAGGTATCGGTATAATGGTCTCAGGAATTTAAGAGGTGAATCGGTATGTATGAAAATCATAGTGTCGGCTTGACGACAGTCGTAGAGGCATTCAAGCTCGATGTGGTCTATGCTTCTACGGATTATGAAAGTATCCAGCTGACGGTTGAGGATGTATCCCGCCCGGGACTGCAGCTGGCAGGTTTTTATGACCATTTTGAGCCGATGCGGCTGCAGGTCATGGGCAATGTGGAGATCAGCTATTTGCAAAAGCGTACCGTTGCTGAGCGTATGAGAATATTTGACAAGCTGTTTTCCTATAAAATTCCCGCCCTGCTGATCACCCGGGGCATTGAGCCCTGCTCCGAATGCCTGAAAATGGCAAAGCAGCACGATGTAACGCTTTTGCGCAGCAAAGAGCCTACGAGCACCATCGTTTCTGCCATCATAGCTTATTTGAAAGCAGCGCTTGCGCCCAGTATCACCCGCCATGGGGTGCTGGTGGAGGTCTACGGTGAGGGCTTGCTGCTCATCGGCGATAGCGGTATCGGCAAAAGTGAGGCGGCGATCGAGCTGCTCAAGCGAGGTCACCGACTGATCGCTGACGACGCGGTGGAGATCCGTAATACCGGAAATGCCCTGATTGGCACAGCACCCCAGCTTATTCGCAACTATGTGGAGCTGCGCGGTATCGGTATCGTCAATGTGGCACAGCTGTTTGGCATGGGCGCTGTTAAGGCGGAAAATGAGATCAATCTTGTGGTGAATATCGTTCCGTGGGATAAGCAGACGGTCTATGACCGGCTGGGGCTGGAGGATCAGTTTATTGAAATTCTGGGCATCCAGATACCTATGAATACCATTCCTATCACCCCAGGTAGAAACCTGGCGATGATTCTGGAGGTTGCTGCCATGAATAACCGTCAGCGGAAGATGGGCTACAATCCTGCGTTGGAATTTACACAGCAGATGGACAGGCATTTTGCCCAATGTCAGGAGGAGAGCCGGTAAGCTATGAAGGAATTTACCATCGGTGCCAATGATGCCGGACAGCGGCTGGACCGATTTCTGGCAAAGGCGGTGCCAATGCTGCCAGCGTCCCTGGCGCAAAAGTACATCCGAATCAAGCGCATCAAGCTCAACGGCGCAAGGGCAGACCGGGATACCGGGCTGCAGGTGGGCGATGTACTGCAGCTTTATAGCAATGATGAGTTTTTTGATAAACCCCGGCAGGACAACGCTTATCTGACGGTCACAGCACCGAAGCTGAATATCGTTTATGAGGATGAAAACATCCTGCTTGAGGACAAACGACCGGGTCTGGCGGTGCATCCCCACGACGGTGCGGTGTACGGAAGGACGCTCATTGACCATATCCAGGCGTACCTTTATCAGAAACGGGAGTGGAGTCCCCGGGGGGAAAACGCCTTCACTCCGGCACTGTGCAACCGAATCGACCGGAACACCGGCGGTATCGTCATCGCTGCAAAGACGGCGGAAGCACTGCGGGTCATGAACCAGAAGATCAAGGACCGGGAGCTGGACAAGCGGTATCTTGCCATTGTGGAGGGAACGCCCCGCCCGTCGAAGGGCAGCCTGAAGGGCTACCTTTTTAAGGACACGAAAAAGAATCGCGTGTTCGTCACGGATACGCCGCAGCCGGGGGCAAAGACCTGCCAGACCAACTATGTCACCCTTGCCAGCCGCCAGGGACTGTCCTTGGTGGAATGTGAGCTGATCACCGGCAGGACCCACCAGATACGCGCCCAGTTTGCCCACGCGGGTCATCCGCTGCTGGGGGACGGCAAATACGGCAAGTTGGATAAACGCTATGACCGGAATTATCAGGCACTCTATTCCTACAAGCTGACCTTCCGGTTTACCACTGATGCCGGTGGACTGGCTTATCTCAACGGAAAAAGCTTCCAGGCGCAGCAGGTGGACTTTGTAAAAGAATACTTTCCGGATACAACGATTTAAGGGAACGACAGTCCATACTGCCGTTCCCTTTTTATATAGCTTCTGTGATCGTACCACCGCCGATGATCAGGTCGCCGTCATACAGGACAACCGCCTGACCGGGGGTGATGGCGCGCTGGGGTTCGTCAAATTCAACCCTTGCAAACCCATTCTCATCTGGGTATACGGTTGCGGGTTGGGGGATATGGCGATAGCGCACCTTTGCACTGACCCGTATAGGCGCTGTCAGGGAGGGGAAGGCGATCCAGTTCCAGTCGTTGGCGCGCAGAGACTTGCGGTACAGCGCAGCGTCCGGTCCCACAGTCACTGTGTTTTTCTCCATGTCCTTGCTGCAGACATACACCGGTTCACCCATAGCAAGTCCGAGCCCTTTGCGCTGACCGAGGGTGTAGCAGACCGCACCGCTGTGCTTTCCCACGATCTTTCCGTCCATATCCAGAAAATCCCCGGCAGGATACTGTTTTTGGGTGTAACGGCGGATAAATTTGGCGTAATCTCCATCGGGGATGAAACAGATGTCTTGGCTGTCACGCTTCCGGGCGTTGAGGAAGCCCTGCTCCAGGGCGATCTGCCGTACCTGTTCCTTCGTCAGCTCTCCAAGGGGGAATTTCGTGTGTGCCAGCTGGTGCTGTGACAGGCAGGAGAGAAAATAGGTCTGATCCTTTGTGCTGTCTGCAGCCCGGTATAAAAGATACCGTCCGGTAGCTGCATCCTGCCGGATCTTTGCGTAATGTCCTGTAGCAATATAGTCATAGCCCAGCAGCAACGCCTTTTGCAGCAGGGCATCGAATTTCAGATAACGGTTGCAGTCGATGCAGGGGTTAGGTGTGGAGCCGCTTTCATAGCATTGGACAAATTTGTCCACAACTGCTTGGCGGAAATGGTTTGTGTGGTTGAGCACATAAAAACGCATTCCCAGGCGATATGCCACGCTGCGGGCATCCTCTGTATCGTCCAGCGAACAGCAGCTGCTGTCTGCGCTTTCCCCCAGCAGGGCATCATCGCATAGCCGCATGGTAGCACCGGCGCAGTCATAGCCGGCGCGCAGCATCAAATATGCTGCTACCGAGCTGTCAACACCGCCACTCATAGCGATGAGCGCTTTATCCACATAACCACCCCCTTTTTGCTGTTGCCGTTATGATACCATTCCGCTTAAGCGGGATGGAATCATTTAGCCATATTTTCCGGTTCCCGGCAAAGCAGGGGAGGAAAATGGCGATAAGCTGGTATAATAACTGCTTTGCAGTTATTATACCATGAAGGCTTCGCAAAAGCAAATGATTTTCAAGACGGCTACGCCTGAAAATTATGTAAACACAAGTTAAGAATTAATGTAAAATAATGGAAGAAAATCGGGAAAACCGGAGAAAAACAAAACTTCTGAAAGAAAGAAAAGGTAACAAAGTGTAATTATTTTCTGGAAAACCCTTGCATTATCGGCATATCTTTGCTATAATACCGGAAAACTGACAGCAAAGGAGAAAACACCGGTGAAGAAAAGGATTGCCAGTCTTGTTTTGGTTGTGGTGCTTTTAGGAAGCTTTCTGCCGGGCACAGTATTTGCCCAGGATACGATGGCTGCCAGCGAGGATGCCATCCGTATCCTCAAGGGTGAGGAAGGCTTCAGTCCTAAGCCCTATTGGGATTATGCACAATGGACTGTAGGCTACGGCACGAAATGTCCCGACGATAAGCTGGATGAATATAAAGCAAACGGTATTACCCAGGAGGCAGCACAGCTGCTTTTGGATAGCTACATAGCCCAGTACGAGGCGGAGCTGCATAAATTTATGTCCAGGACCGGCGTGACCCTGACGCAAAATCAGTTTGACGCGCTGCTGCTGTTTTCCTATAACTGCGGCACCGGCTGGTCCTACAGCATCTCCGGTGTTTTGTATCAGGCGATCGTGGGCGGTGCTACCGGCAACGAGCTGATCAATGCCTTTAGTCGCTGGTGCAATGCCGGAGGACAGATCAAGACCTTTCTGCTGCGCCGCCGCCTGTGCGAGGCGAATATGTACTTAAACGGGGTATATGCCCAGACTGCACCGGATAATTACGGTTATGTACTATACGATCCCTGCGGCGGAACAGTCAGTCCCAATGTCCAGGGCTACGATACAGCGCTGACGGCTGCTATCATTCCTACGCCCGTCTATGAGGGATATACCTTCGCTGGTTGGTATACTGCCCGGACCGGTGGTACGAAGGTCACCGTTTTGGATGGCAGTGTTAAAAATGCCCGGCTTTACGCCCATTGGACGGATGGTGAGGAGGAGAGCACTGAAAGCAGTGACGGCATTACTGTGACAGTTACAGCAAATAAGGTCAATCTGCGCAAGGGTGCGGGAACGGAGCATGCCGTAATTGGCTCTGCCAATACAGGAGACCGGCTGGTTATCACCGAAACAGCCGAGGGAAGCGGCTACACATGGGGAAGATCCTCCAGTGGCTGGATATGCTTGAAATACACCGATTTTGATACAGCTTCCAACTCTAAGGAGGAAAAGGAAGAACCCGAGCAGGACGATAAGCAAGACAACCCGGCAAGTTCTGCTGTTACAGGCACGGTCAAGGTCAATGATTTTCTGCGTATCCGCAGCGGTCCCAGTACCGGCTACAGCGTGGCGGGCTATCTGCATAATGGAGATAAGGTAGAGATCCTGGAGCAAAAAGCTGTCGGAAGCATGCTTTGGGGAAGAATCGACAGTGGATGGATCAGCTTGAGCTATGTGACCCTGGATGCTAAGGAGCAGCCTCCGGAGAAGGAGAATGCGTCCCAGGGGTCTCAAAGCGTGACCGGTACAGTCAGGGTTAATGATTTTCTGCGTGTGCGCAGCGGACCCAGCACAGCTTCTTCGGTGGTTGGTTATCTTTCTGCCAATACCAGGGTAGAGATTCTGGAACAGACCACCTCCGGCAGTATGACCTGGGGCAAAACGGCTGACGGCTGGATCAGCATGGATTATGTGGTGCTCGATGCCATGGCTGCGCCTACTCCCCAGAAGCTGACCGGCACTGTGAAAGTCAGCGATTACCTGCGTGTGCGCAGCGGACCGGGGACATCTTACGCCATTACAGCCTACCTCTGCGGCAATACGAAGGTTGAGATCACGGAGCAGAGGACTGTGGGCAGCACCCGCTGGGGTAAGACATCCAAGGGCTGGATCAGCCTGGACTATGTGGTCCTGGACGGACAGAGCAACACGCCTGCTGTAACGACCAAAACAGTTACTGCAGACTGTCTGCGTGTGCGCAGCGCAGCAGGAACCTCCAATAAGGTCGTCGGCTACCTGTATGCCGGCACAAAGGTGGAAATATTGGAAACAAAGGTGGTAAACGGCACTACCTGGGGAAAGATATCCAAGGGCTGGATCAGCATGGATTATGTGAAATGAATAAAAGGTGCTGTCTCGTTATTTGAGACAGCACCTTGTTTCGTTATCCAAGAAAATGTTCCATTGCAAGCATCAGACAAAAGCCCACAAGCAACGCATAAGTAGCACCCTGTTCGTTGCCGTGATGGGTCTCGGGGATCATTTCGTCGCTGATGACATAAAGCATCGTACCACCGGCAAAGGCAAGAGCGAAGGGTAAAATGGCGGTGGAAAGGCTTACGGCAAAATATCCGAGAAGCGTACCTACCACCTCGATCACGCCGGTAGCCAGCGCACAGATAAAGACCCGTCCGGGCTTCATTCCGGCAGCAAGCATAGGACCGATGATGACCATACCCTCCGGGATATTCTGCAATGCGATACCGGCGGCAATGGTCAGTGCGTGAGCGTTGTTGCCGCTGCCGAAGCCCACACCTGCTGCAATTCCCTCCGGAAGATTATGGATCGCAATTGCGGCAACAAACAGCAGGACTTTATCGAGTTTTTGGGTGCTGCCGGGATGCACCTCCTGGTCCGCGCCTGCAAGCCTGTGCAGATGTGGAACAAGCTTGTCGAGCAGGTTCAGACACAGTGCACCGCAGAAGATACCCGCGACGGTGACCGGAAGTGGCGCAGGTCCGGGATGCTCCAAAGCCGGGATAATCAGACCGGTGATCGCCGCACACAGCATGACACCCGCGGCGAAGGACAACACAAGATCGCTGAACCGGTGAGAGAGCTTCTTGAAAAGAAAGCCCAGGATGGCGCCGATCACAGTTGCGCTGCCAACGCCCAGGGCAGTCAGCAAAACCAGTTTCATAAGCATACACTCCTTTTATCTCATTATAGGCTGTAAAATGCATAAAGTCAATTTGGAAAATCATCCGTCAGCACTTGCTTTTTTTTACATTTGCCGGTATAATAAATTGATTTGTTATACTATTTTTTGTAAGAGGTTTTGCTGTGTATCTAAAAAGTTTGGAAGTACAGGGCTTTAAGTCCTTCCCGGATAAGACCTTGATCCGCTTTGGCGACGATATTACCGCCATCGTCGGACCCAATGGCTCCGGTAAATCGAATATTTCTGATGCCATTCTTTGGGTAATGGGTGAGCAGAGCACCAAGACCCTCCGTGGCGCAAAAATGGAGGATGTGATCTTTGGCGGTACGCAAAAGCGTGCGGCTGTTGGCTTTGCTGAGGCGACGCTGACCCTTGACAACACGGATCGTGCGCTGCCCTACGATGCCGATGAGGTCATGGTCACCCGGCGCTACTACCGCAGCGGTGACAGCGAATATTACATCAACCGTCAGTCCGCCCGACTGCGTGACATCAACGAGATGTTCATGGATACCGGTCTGGGCAAGGAGGGCTATTCCAATATTGGACAGGGAAGAATCGATGAGATCCTGTCCCTTAAGAGTGCTGACCGCCGTGAGATATTTGAGGAAGCCGCAGGTATTTCCAAATACCGTCACCGCAAGGAGGAGACAGAGCGTAAGCTCTCTCATACAGAGGACAACCTTCTGCGAATCGGCGATAAGGTATCCGAGCTGGAGCTGCAGCTGGATCCGCTGAAGCAGCAGTCAGAGAAGGCTAAGCGTTATCTGGAGCTGCGTGATGAGCTCCAGGGAGTAGAGATCGCGGTATGGCTGGACACACTGGACAGACTTTCCCAGGCGGCAAAAAAGGCAGAGGAGGATTATGCCTCTGCGTCCTTTGTGCTGCAGCAGGCGCATGAGGATCTGGAAAAGCTGTACGCCAAGTCTGAGCAGATGGGGGCATCTTTGCGCCATAAGGATGATGAGCTGGAAAGCATTCGTGTGCAGGTGAACCTTTTAGAAGCGACACATCAGCAGCTGGACGGACAAATGGCTGTTTTGCAGGAAAATGTCCGCAACAGCGAGGAAAATATCTGCCGTATCCAGGAGGAACTCCAAGGACAGGAGGACCGCAGCGGTGGCATTGGCGCACAGCTGGAGCAGGCTGCTGCCCGTATTGCACAGATCGAGTCGGAGCTGACACAGAAGCGCCAAAAGCTGGATGCGTTCCAGCAGGAGCTGACAGCTATGACCACCAGCGCCCAGGGCATTACCAAGCAGTTTTTGGAGCTGCGGGCGGCAGAAAGCACGCTGACAGCAGAGCTTGCGGGCAGAGAAGCAGACCTGCGTGGTCTTGAGGGCAGTTTGCAGGAAAACGCGGAGCGCATGCAGCAGCTGCGGGGCGACCTGGAAGCCGGCACAGCCCGGGAGACCGAGGCGCAGCAGGCGATGGGCAATTGCACGAAGCAGCTGCGCAAAGCACAGGACGAGGTCACTGCGGCAAATAATACCATCAGCGGCTACACCCTGCGCCAGACAACCCGGGCAAAGCGACGGGATGAGCTGGAACAGCAAAACCGGGAGCTGACCGCAAAGCTGGACAGCGTCCGGGCAAAAGTAAAAGTATTCCAGGCAATGGAACGGGATTTTGAAAGCTATCAGAAATCCGTTCGTCTGGTGATGCAGGAGTCCCAGCGGGGCGCCCTGCGCAATATTCACGGACCGGTCTCCCGGCTGATTCGCACCCAGGATCGCTATACCGTTGCCATTGAGATCGCGCTGGGCGGTGCGATGCAGCAGGTGGTTGTGGATACCGAGCAGGACGGCAAGGCAGCCATAGCCTACCTGAAGCGTACCGGTGGCGGTCGCGCTACCTTCTTACCCATCTCGGTCATCCGGGGCAAAGAGCTGAAGGAAAACGGCATTGAGAAATGCCGGGGCTTTGTGGGCATTGCCGCTGCGCTGGTCAGTTGTGAGGAAAAATACCGGGGGATCGTTAACAATTTACTGGGAAAAATCGTCATCGCAGAGGATATCGATGCAGCGATTGCAATGGCAAAGCAGTATGCTAACCGGTTCAAGGTAGTCACGCTGGACGGGCAGGTGGTCAACCCCGGTGGCTCTATGACAGGTGGATCTGTCAATAAGGAAGCCGGTATCCTCAGCCGCGCCAATGAGCTGGAAAAACTGCTGACACAGCAGAAGGAGCTGGAGGAAAAGCAAAAGGATTGCCAGCTGCAGCTGCAGGAGGCACAGCGATCTGTGGACCAGGTGGAGTTCCAGCTGCGTGCCGCACAGGATCAGCTGCGTGAGGCGGAGGACCAGGTCCTTCGCTTACAGGGCGAGGAAAAGCAGCACCAGATCATGGTCCAGGCGATCACCGATGCCCTTGCCTCTGCCCGTCGGGAAAAGGAGACTTTGGACGCAAGAGAGCGTGCTGACCGGGAGCGTTACGCTGCCCAGCAGGCGAAGATCCAGGTCTACACTGCCCAGCTTGCTCAGACACAGGCGCAGCTTGCCGCCCTGGAAGGAAGCCAGCAGGAGGCATCCCAGGCAATGGGTGATATTACAGAGCGCATGACAGCCCTGCGAACGGAACAGGCAGCCCTGGAAGCAGAGAGAAATACTGCAGAAAACCACATAGATGATCTGAAGGCGCTGCGCAGCGATATGGAGGGTGACAGGGAAAAGAAGCTGGCACTTATCGATGCTATCCGCGCGGATGTGGCTCGGGTCAACAGTGAGATATCCGACCTGGAAGCGCGGCAGCGAGATAATGATGAAGAGACCCGGAAAATGCGCAAGGGGATGGAAAATGCCCTGGCGCAGCGTGCGGAGGCGGAGGCGGTAAAGACCCGGTCCGAACGGGAAGCCCAGGAGAAGAACAAGGACCTGTTGAATATGGAGCGTGCCTGCGCCCTGTTGGAGCAGAAAAAGGTGACCACCTCTATGGAGGAAAAGCAGATCATTGATAAGCTGTGGGATTCCTATGAGCTGACCCCCGGCACGGCGGTGGAAAAGCGGGGACAGATCGAATCTGTCGCAGCGGGCAATCGCCGTATTAGTGAGCTGAAGCGGAGGATCTCTGCCATCGGCACACCGAACCTGGGCGCCATCGAGGAATACGCCCGGGTCAATGAACGGTATACTTACCTTGTCAGCCAGAGAGATGATGTGCTGACCTCCAAACGGGAGCTGGAGAGCATTATCCGGGATATTACCCAGGAAATGACGACCATATTTGTGGCGGAGTTCCAGAAGATCAACCACCACTTCGGTGTGGTCTTCGAGGAGATGTTTGGCGGCGGCAAGGGTCAGCTGATCCTGGAGGATCCCGCCGAGCCGCTGACCTGTGGCATCGAGATCCGGGTACAGCCTCCCGGAAAGCAGGTCAAGACCATTACCTTGCTCTCCGGCGGTGAGAAGGCGTTTGTGGCAACGGCACTGTATTTCGCTATCTTAAAGGTTCGTCCCACGCCCTTCTGTCTGCTTGACGTGATCGACGCGGCACTGGACGACCGGAATGTGGAGCGTTTTGCCAATTATTTACGCAATTTGAGCACCAATACCCAGTTTATCGTCATTACCCACCGCCGCGGCACCATGGAGGCGTCGGATGTGCTGTACGGCGTTACCATGCAGGAGCAGGGTGTGTCGAAGCTGCTGCGCCTGGATCTGAACCAGATGGAGCAGCAGTTGGGTATCGTGGAATAAAGGAGTAAAGCATGGGATTTTTCAATAAGATCAAAGCCGGTCTGACAAAGACACGGGAAGCTCTGGGCAATACCCTGGGCAGCGTATTTTCCGGTTTTTCTGAGATCGACGACGATTTTTATGACGAGCTGGAGGAAAGCCTGATCCTTGCGGATCTGGGGGTGGAAACAGCCGTAAAAGCAGCAGACTGTTTGCGCAAAGCCGTTCGTGAGCAGCATCTGAAAACCACAGAGGAAGCCAAGGCTGCGCTGAAAGAGATACTTGTGGATATGCTCAGCGTCGGCTCGTCCCAACTGGCGCTGCATACCAAGCCTTCGGTGATTTTGGTCATCGGTGTCAACGGTGTTGGCAAGACGACTACTATCGGAAAGCTTGCTACCCAGCTGACAAAGCAGGGGAAAAATGTGCTGCTGGTCGCCGGCGATACCTTCCGGGCGGCGGCTGCGGATCAGCTGGAGATCTGGGCGCAGCGTGCCCAGGCATCCCTGGTGCGGCAGCATGAGGGCGCAGACCCGGCATCTGTTGTATATGACGGTATCCAGTCTGCAAAGGCAAAGGGTGCGGATGTGATCATCGTGGACACTGCCGGGCGGCTGCACAACAAGCAAAATCTCATGAATGAGCTGAGCAAGATCAGCCGCATCGTGGAAAGGGAGCTGCCGGACAGCGACCGGGAGGTACTGCTGGTGCTGGACGGCACCACCGGTCAGAACGGACTGATCCAGGCAAAACAGTTTAAGGAAATAGCAGGTGTCACCGCCGTGGCGCTGACTAAGCTGGACGGAACAGCCAAGGGCGGCATCGTTATCGCTGTGGCGGATACCCTGCAGATTCCTGTGAAGTTTATTGGCGTGGGGGAACAGGCAGATGATCTGATGCCCTTTGATGCCAAAGAATTTGTGGAGGCGCTGCTGTAGTATGAAAGTCGTATTGGCAAGCCACAATCAGCATAAGCTTGTGGAGATCAGTAAAATAACAGAGAAATTTGACATTGAATTGGTGCTGCAGTCAGAACTGGGCGTAGACATTGACGTGGAGGAAACAGGCACCACCTTTGAGGAAAATTCCTATCTGAAGGCGGAGGCTGTGATGAAAGCTACGGGACTTCCCGCCCTGGCAGACGATTCCGGCATTGCAGTGGACGCACTGAACGGAGAGCCGGGTATCTATTCTGCCCGCTACGGATTTGATGATTCCCTTGATGACTGGGGAAGACTACAGCTGCTGCTGAAAAATACTGAGAATGTCCCGGATGGGCAGCGCCAGGCACAGTTTGTCTGCGTGATCACCCTGGTGACCCCGGAAGGACAGACCATCCAGGCGCGGGGCGAGGTGCATGGGCTTCTGACACGGGAGCCTGCAGGCAGCGGTGGATTTGGGTATGATCCGATCTTCTATTACCCGCCCTTCGGTAAGACCCTGGCAGAGGTGAGCGCCCAGGAGAAGAACCGGGTATCCCACCGCGCCAACGCTTTGAAAGCGTTTTACGAGAAAATGAAGGAGGCAGGCTATGCTGACAAGTAAGCAAAGAGCAGAGCTGCGCGCACAGGCAAATACATTGGAAACGACACTCATGGTAGGCAAAGGCGGCGTTACTGAGGCGGTCATTGCCGAGGCGCAGACCCAACTGACGGCCAGGGAGCTGGTCAAAGGAAAGGTCCTTGAGGGCGCGATGCTGACGCCCCGAGAGGTCAGTGATGCCATCTGCCAGGAGACTGGGGCAGACGGTGTGGCAGTCATCGGCACAAAATTTGTCATTTACCGTTTTAGTGAAAAGCTCCAGCAGGAGCGCAATGAAGCCGGTAGAGCAAAGAAGAAGACGATCACAGTGGCAAAATCCAATCCTGTGCGCAAAGGAGCCCAGGCGCGCCGCCAGGCGGCAAGAAAGGTGCGCGAACAGAGAAACGAGTACTTCCGCCAGCAGGCGATCGATAAGGCAATCGAACGGGATCGGGAAAGACAGCTTAGAGAAAAGCAGTAATCGGAACAAAGGGGGGCGACGCTGTGCAGCCGACAAAAGAATTTTCTACAGCCATATCCAAGGAAGATATGCATCGTATGCTGGTCTTTCAATGCGCAGAGGAATTTTTGACGCCCCAGGAGGCAGAGCAGCTTGGCAAGCACTGCGATACGGACCTGAAAGGTCTGTCCGAAGCGCAGCTGCGGCAAACAGTCATTGGTCTGCTCAAGCCCGGTCGGGTCGCTCATGTCCTTGGCTGCAGGGACACTGCGGTAGAACTGGCAAGGCGCTGGGGCGCTGACGAGACGGATGCGGCACGGGCAGCGCTTTTGCATGATATTACAAAGGCTCTGGACGGTCCGCTGCAATTGACTTTGTGCCGGTCCTATGGTATGATACTGGACGATTTTTCTGTGCAGAATCCCAAAACACTCCACGCACTGACCGGCAGCCTTGTGGCACAAAGGATCTTCGGAGAAAACGATGCGGTAGTCAGTGCGATTCGCAGTCATACTACCGGAAAAGCCGGAATGAACACGCTTGAAAAGATCATTTATGTGGCAGACTATATGGAGCCGAACCGGGATTTTCCCGGCGTGGAGACGCTTCGCCGTCTTGCTTATACGGATCTGGACGGCGCGCTGCAGCTGGGTCTGGAAATGACATTGCAAATGCTTCGGGAGCAAGGGAGGACGATCTCTCCCCAATCCCAGCAGGCACTAGCCTGGCTTATAAACAATAAAGTTAAGCCTTGAAAGGATTGATAGAATGTTAACTGCAAAAGAGGTAGCCTGGGAGGTTACGAAAGCCCTGGATAGTAAGAAGGGTATGGACATCAAGCTTTTGAAGATCGACAAGATCTCCAGCCTTGCGGATTATTTCATCATATGCACCGGCACTTCCAATACCCATGTCAAAACCCTGTGCGACCATGCGGAGTATACCTTCGAGCAGCTGGGCGAACCGATGCTGGGGCGTGAGGGTCACCGGGGAAATTCCTGGGAACTTTTGGATTTTGGCAGTGTGGTTGTCCATGTGTTTACCCAGGAGGCAAGAGAGTTCTATTCGCTGGAGCGCCTGTGGGCAGATGCCCAGCAGATCGATCTGAGCGAGATCGTTACACCGGAATGATGAAAAGAGGTAGTTAAGAGCATGCATTACGATTTTTCCGCTATTGAGAAAAAATGGCAAAAATACTGGCAGGAAAACGAGACCTTCCATACGGATGTGTGGGATTTTTCCAAGCCGAAATATTATGTACTGGATATGTTTCCGTACCCCTCCGGCGTAGGTCTGCACGCAGGTCACCCTGAGGGCTACCCCGCCACCGATATTATGTCCCGCATGAAGCGGATGCAGGGCTATAATGTGCTGCACCCCATGGGCTACGATTCCTTCGGTCTGCCGGCGGAGCAGTATGCAGTGAGCACCGGCAATCATCCCAATGGCTTTACCCAGGAGAATATCAAGACCTTCTCCGGGCAGCTTAAGGAGCTTGGCTTTGACTATGACTGGTCAAAGGTTATCGCCACCTCGGATCCTTCCTTCTATAAGTGGACGCAATGGATCTTTAAGAAGCTTTATGAGGCGGGCTATGCCAAGCGGGTAGAAATGCCTGTCAACTGGTGCGAGGAGCTGGGAACGGTACTTAGCAACGACGAGGTCATCGACGGCAAATCTGAGCGCGGCGGCTTCCCTGTGGTCAAGAAAAATATGATGCAGTGGGTCATCGATCAGCCTGCCTTTGCCGAAAAACTGCTGGAAGGCCTTGAGGAGATCGACTGGCCCGAGTCCACCAAGGAGATTCAGCGCAACTGGATCGGTAAACCCACCGGCGTGGAGGTGGATTTCAAGCTGGTGGGCGGCGGTGAATTTTCTATCTATACCACCTGTATTGAGACGATCTACGGTATTACTTTTATGGTGCTGGCACCGGACGGTGCGATCGTTAAGACGCTGATGGACCGGGTGCAGAACAAAAAGGAGGTCCAGGCGTATATTGACGAGACTGTCAAGAAAAGCGACATGGACCGCACCGAGCTGAATAAGACGAAATCCGGCTGCCCTCTGGAGGGCGTGTACGCCATCAACCCGGTCAACGGCAAGGAAGTCCCTGTGTTTATCGGTGATTTCGTTCTGGCAAATTACGGTACCGGTGCTGTTATGGCAGTGCCCAGTCATGACCAGCGGGACTTTGAGTATGCCCAGGTTCATGGCATTCCTATGATCCAGGTCATCGAGGGCAGGGATGTGTCCGAATGCGCCTTCGAAAAGCAGGATTATCTGGGCAAGGGCTGCAAGCTTATCAACTCCGAGGAATTCACCGGTCTGACAGTTGAGGAGGCAAAGGAGGCGATCACCTGCAAGCTGGAAAAGGCGGGAGTCGCTAGAAGAAAGAACAATTACCACTTCCGGGAATGGATCTTCGCCCGCCAGAGATACTGGGGTGAGCCGGTTCCCTGTGTGTACACCGAGGACGGTAAGACGCATTTCCTGCCGGACGAGGAGCTGCCGCTGATTCTGCCGGAGCTAGAGGATTATAAGGGACGCAACGGTCAGGCACCCCTGGAAAATGCCACCGAATGGAAACAGTATGACTGCAATGGCATCAAGGGACTGCGGGAGACCTCTACTATGCCGGGTTCTGCAGGCTCCTCCTGGTATTACCTGCGCTATATCGATCCGAATAACGACGAAGCATTCTGTGACCCCAAGCTTCTGGAGCATTGGATGCCTGTTGACCTGTATGTGGGTGGTCCGGAGCATGCTGTGGGACATCTGATCTATTCGCGTATCTGGAACCGCTTCCTTTATGATAACGGCTTGTCCCCGGTAAAAGAGCCCTTCAAAAAGCTGGTGCACCAGGGCATGATCCTGGGTGAGAACGGCATTAAGATGGGCAAGCGTTTCCCGGAGTTTGTCGTCAATCCCAGCGATGTGGTCCGGGATTACGGTGCGGATACGCTGCGCCTGTATGAAATGTTCATGGGACCATTGGAGGTGTCTAAGCCCTGGAGCACCACGGCGGTTGCCGGTGCGAAGAAGTTTATCAACCGTGTATGGAACTTCTTTACAGAAAGTGCAAACATTACTGACACCGATGACGGAAAGCTGACCAAGGTCTACCACCAGACGGTAAAGAAGGTGACCGCTGATTTTGAGGTCCTGGGCTTCAATACAGCCATCGCCCAGATGATGGTCTTTGTCAATGAGGTCTATAAGAATGGCAGCTGTCCCAGAGAATACGCCGAGGGCTTCATCAAGATGCTCTCCTGCATCACCCCCCATGTGGGCGTGGGGGTCTGGCAGCTGCTGGGGCATGATGACACCATTGCCTACGAGCCCTGGCCTCAGTATTCCGAAGAAAAGTGCAAGGATACGGAGATCACCGTGGCTGTCCAGGTCAATGGCAAGATGCGCGGTACTGTGCAGATGGATGCTGATCTTGATGACGATACCGTTGTGAAGAATGTGCAGGCTGATGAGAAGATCTCTAAGTTCCTGGAAAAGCAGGGCGGCAGTATCTTTAAGACTATTGTGGTCAAGAATAAGCTTGTCAATCTGATCGTCAAGTGAGAAAATTTGCGCTAAAGGGTGAAAATTCCGGAAAACCTGCTTGACAATTGGAACAAATGGGCTTATAATATTCAAGCCTGATTACAGGGTCCTGAACGCATCCTGGAGTTAGCCGGATGCCATCGGAGGGAGGGAAAACCATGTCTGAAATTCGCGTTAAGGAAAACGAAACTCTGGAAAGCGCTCTGCGTCGTTTTAAGCGCAGCTGTGCCAAGGAGGGCGTGATCGCTGAGGTCAAGAAGCGCGAGCATTATGTCAGCCCCAGCCTGAAGCGTAAGCAGAAGTCTGAAGCTGCCCGTAAGAACAAGAAGAAGTTCCGCTGATTTTCTCTCTTGCTATATTGCTCTAAACTCCCACGGATTGCTCCGTGGGAGTTTTTTGCTAGAAAAATAATCTGACAGTTATGGAGGCGACCAGAAACCCTGTAAAGTCCGCGATCAACGCTGCTGGAATCGCATAGCGGGTCTTTTTGATACCTGCGGCACCGAAATAGATGCTGATGGTATAAAAGGTGGTCTCGGTGGAGCCGAGCATGACGGCTGCTGTCCTGCCGATCTGGGAATCCACACCGTAGGTCGCCATTAGATCAGCCCCGACTGCTAATGCCGCGCTGCCACTGATGGGACGAATGAGGACCAATATCCCGGTCTCCGGGGGAATGCCGAAAAGGGCAAAAGCCGGTCGCAAAAGGCTGCATAATATTTCTACTGCACCGGAGGCTCTGAGCATGGTAACGGCGGTCAAAAGCAGCACAAGCGCAGGTACTAAGCTAAAGAGCATTTTTAGTCCTTCGGCAGCTCCGGTAAGAAGCAGATCGTAGCTGTCTTCTTTTTTTCGCAGAGCAAAGACGGATGCGCCCAGCAGCAGCAGCGGAATGATGTAATCGGTCATTTGCGCCACAGCTTTCCCATGAGCCAGGTGGCTGACAGTCCGAGACCGGTGGAACAGAGGCTGGTGATCCATACTGCAGGCAGGATATCAAAGGGTGTCGCACACCCCAAAGAAGTCCGCACGGCAGCAACGGTGGCTGGGATCAGTTGGATGGAGGCGGTGTTAAGCACGATCAAACGGCATAACTCATTGCTGGCGATCCCGTTTTGACAGTGGACTGCCAGCCGTTGTGCCGCCTGTATGCCCATGGGCGTGGCGGCGTTCCCCAAGCCCAGAAAATTGGCGCAGATATTTGCACTCAGACTGCCGGCAAGCCTGCTGTCTTTTTTTGCAGACGGAAACAGTCTGTGCAGGACCGGCTTTAACAGCTGCGACAAAAAGCCGGTAAAGCCGGCTTTTTCCATCAGTTTCCCCACGCCGGTCCACAGGCATATGGAGCCTGCCATGGATACGGCGAGATTAATGCCGGTTTGTGCCCCTTGTGGAATTGCGGCAGCCAATTCACTGCCGCGTCCCAGACAGATTGCCGCTGCCAGCGCAATGGTGACGATTCCGGTGAAGATCCAGCTCATGACCATGTCCATCCCTCCATAGTCCAAGACTATGCGACACAGGGATGGGTCATGCGTGGGCATTTTGAGACAGTACTTCTTTAACTTATTTATACCCGTGCAGCGCGGCGTCGTATACGATGTTCTTTGGAAGGTCCAATTCCTGGGCTGTTTGCTTGACTGCGTCTTTGCGGCTCAGACCCTCTGCCATCAGTGAAGCAACGCGGTCTGCTGCATCCTGGGCGGTTGGAGTTGCTTTTTGGACAGGCGCAGCACCGGCAACGACCAGAACAAATTCGCCCTTGGGCGGCTGCTGTGTATAAATGTCGATAGCCCCGCCCAGGGTCGTGCGGATGACCTCCTCATGGAGCTTGGTCAGCTCTCTGCACAGGCTGATTTGCCGATCCTTCCCAAAAACCTCTGCCATGCTTTCCAGCGTGGCAAGGAGCTTGTGGGGCGCTTCGTAGAAGATCATGGTCCGCTGCTCGCCGATCAGCGCTTCCAAATGCTCCCGGCGACTCTTTTTTGCAGTGGAGAGAAAGCCCTCAAAGCAAAATCTGCCGGTGGACTGTCCGGAAATGCTCAGGGCGGTGATGACTGCGCAAGGTCCGGGAATAGCGCATACCGTGATGCCTGCCTGGGCACACTGCTTTACCAGGTCCTCGCCGGGGTCAGAGATGGCGGGACTGCCTGCGTCGGATACCAGCGCGCAGGTCTCGCCGGCAAGAATGCGCTCCAAAATGATATTACCCTTTTGCGCCTTGTTATGCTCGTAGTAGCTGACAAGGCTTTTTTTGATTCCCAGATGGTTCAGAAGCTTCAGGCTGACACGGGTATCCTCGGCGGCAATAAAATCTGCCTGCTCCAGTGTTTCCTTGCAGCGGGGGGAGATGTCTCCCAGATTACCGATGGGGGTTGGGACGAGATATAACATTCCGGGCATAAGCTTGCCTCCTAAAGATGATAAAGTTCGCGGTAATAAGCGGTAGGGCTGCCATTGGCGCTGTACAGACTTTCTTCTTCCCAGAGAAGACCCGGCTTTGCACCCTTACGAAACTGCAGCAGCACAAGCGTTACCGGACCGTCCTGTTTGTGGCGCAGCAGCCGCAGCCGCTTTGGTTCCAACTGATGATTGGATGCGCAGGCAATCAGCTCTGCCATTTTTTCCGGACGATGCACAAGAAAAAAGTCGCCGCCGTACTTCAGCGCCCATGCCGCCGCAGCCATCAGCACCTCCATACTGCACAGGTCGTCCCGCCGGGCGAGGGGGAGAGTCTTGCTTTGCGGACCTGCGGAAAAATAAGGAGGGTTGGAAATACAGCAGGAAAAACTGCCGGCTTTTACGAAGGTGGAGATGTCAGCAATGTTCGCGCATATACTGGTTAGACGGTCATCAATGCCATTGGCATGGGCGTTTTTTAATGCCATCTGATGCGCTTGTGCATCCAGCTCGATACCGGTAACGCGGCAGGCAGACTGCCTGGCGCACAGTAAAAGCCCCAGCGTACCGCAGCCGGAACCCAGATCAAGCACTTGTGCAGCGCGTCCGGTACGGGCAAAATCCGCAAGAGCGACTGAATCGGTACTTAGCGGGAATGCACCCGGGGAAAATTCCAAGGTATAACCGTTATGCAGCTGTTCCATAAAGTCTCCTTTGCAGGGTGCTTGTAATAAAAAATCTGCCTGCGTTCCGGCACGCCGGCTGCGCAGGCAGATTGCGAAATCGGAGAATCACTCTTCGACGATCGCTTCGACAGGACAGTTGTCAACGCAGCTGCCGCAGCTAACGCAGACATCGGCATCGATGACATAGGTCTCGTCGCCCTCAGAGATAGCCTCTACGGGGCAATTCTCGGCGCAGCTGCCGCACTTGACACAAGCGTCAGTGATTTTGTAAGCCATGATTTTCCCTCCAATGTATATGTTATGTTGGCAGTCCGTTGCTGGACGCACCTTTATTCTAGCATGTATTTTAGAAAATGCAATTCCTTTTTTACGGTAAAAGCGTATATTTTTTCAGCACCAGGGAAAAATTACCGGATGAAGGAGGCGGACTATGCAGTATGAGGCATATGCGCAGGCGCTGATTCTGGCGGCTGGACGGCAGGCGCGGGCTATGGGACACAGCTATGTAGGCAGTGCGCATCTGCTCCTGGCGCTGGCACAGGAGCCGGGGGCTGCCCAACAATTGCTTCTCGGTGCGGGATTCGATTATCGGCTGGCGTATTCCATGACGGCGGTGCTTTACGGTGTTGGCACACCCGGACTGCCGCTGCCGCAAGGGTTTTCTGTCCAGGCGCGTCGCATACTGCGCGGAGCACGCAATGAAGCCAGGCAGCTGAACTGTCGCCAGGTAATGGGCGTACACATCCTGCTGTCCCTTTTGCGCAGTGAAAAAACAGCAGCTGCGGATATTCTGATGCTTGGAAATGTGGATACTGAAGCGCTGTTTAGCTATACAGTGGATCAACTGCAATGGATCACGACCATACCACAAAGACGGAATAAGGAGGCGGTAAGTACGAAGCTACTGGAACAATTCAGCGAGGATATGATCGTCAAGGCAGTCGCCATGGATCCGGTTATCGGACGGGACCAGGAGATCGATACAGTCATCGGCATTCTCAGTCGAAAAAACAAAAATAATCCGGCACTTATAGGGGAGCCGGGGGTTGGTAAGACTGCCATTGCGGAGGGGCTGGCACAGCGAATGGCAGCGGGAAATGTGCCGCCGCAGCTCAAGGATAAACGGCTTGTGAGCCTCAATATGGCAAACCTTGTTGCCGGAACAAAATACCGGGGTGAATTCGAGGAGCGTCTGCGGGATGTGCTGGCAGAGATTCGGCGTAGCGGGGATGTGATTTTGTTTGTCGATGAGATGCATACCATTGTGGGAGCCGGTGCTGCGGAGGGTGCGATCGATGCTGCCAATATCTTTAAGCCTGCACTGGGCAGGGGCGAATTGCAAATGCTTGGCGCTACTACGCTGACAGAATACCGCAAATATATTGAAAAAGATCCGGCGCTGGAAAGGCGTTTTCGCCCGGTGATCGTTGAACAGCCGGACGAGGAGGCGACGATGGCGATCCTGCGCGGCTTAAAGCCTGGATTGGAGCATCACCACCGGATGCGCATTACAGAGGAAGCAATGCAGGAAGCGATTCGTCTTTCGGTGCGGTATCTGCCGGATCTGTATCTGCCGGATAAGGCGATCGACCTTTTGGATGAGGGGGCTGCTCATGCCAGGATGGAGGAGCTGAGCGTCGGAAGAAACAGTGGACGGCAGGATCTGGAGCTGGAGCTGCATGAGGCGGTACGGGAAAGCCGTTATGAGAAGGCAGCGGAATTGCGGGATAAAATGCAGCGTCTTGCTGCCCGGTCCGGTGAGGTCCGGCGTAGCCGGTGTGTCACAGGTGTTGATGTGGCGTGGGCAGTCAGCGCAAGAACACGCATTCCTGTGGGAAGGCTGACAGCGGATGAGCGAGACCGGCTGTTAAACCTGGAAAAAATCCTAACGCAGTATGTAGTAGGGCAGGAGGCGGCTGTCCGGGAGGTGGCAAATACCCTGCGGCAGGGGCTTGCGGGTATTCGCGATGAATGCCGTCCGGTAGCGAGCCTGCTGTTTACAGGTCCGACCGGGGTAGGAAAAACGGAGCTTTGCCGCGCTCTGGCGCAGGAGCTTTACGGCAGCAAGGATGCCATGATCCGGCTGGATATGACCGAGTATATGGAAAAGCAGTCTGCCTCCCGTATGATCGGTGCGCCTCCCGGCTATGTAGGCTATGAGGAGGGAGGCAAGCTCACAGAGGCGGTACGGCGCCGACCCTACTGTCTGGTGCTGCTGGATGAGCTGGAAAAGGCACACCCGGATGTAACAGGACTTTTGCTGCAGATCATGGAGGAGGGGGAGTTGACCGACTCTATAGGCAGACGCGTTAGCTTCAAAAATGCCATTGTGGTCATGACCTCTAATGTGGGCGGTGAGCTGAAGGGAGACGGCTTGGGTTTCCAGCCCAATGGACGCGCCGGGGAAACAGACGCTCTGCTGCGGCAGCATTTTACACCGGAGTTTTTGGGAAGACTGGATAAGATCGTCCATTTCGCGCCACTGCAGCCCCAGGCGATGGTGGGGATCGTAGACAAATATCTGCGTCAGCTGCAGTCCCGGACAGCGGCGAACGGTATCCAGCTGCAGCTACCGGAGGAATTGGCGCAAAAGCTCAGCGCGGCGGCAGGAAAGAAGGACGGCGCCCGTCAGCTGCGGCGCATCGTTCGGGAGCAGGTGGAAAGTCCGCTGTCTGTATACTTGTTGAAGACCGGGAAAAAGCCGACAAAAATAAGATCCAGATGGGAGAACGGTGCGCTACAATTCCAATAAAATATAGAACAGGTGTTCGAAAATAAGAAAAAAGTTGGTTTTTTTACAAAAAATTTTGAAAAATACTGATGAAAAGTATTGATTTTTGAAAATAGGTAGAGTATACTGTCAGTAAATGGAGCAAAATGGTAGCTAAGTGGAGCGAAATGGAGTGAGGTGAGTACCGTGATTGGAAAATATCCCGCAAAGCTGGATGACAAAAACCGTTTGTTCGTCCCTGCAAAGCTGCGTGCTGAGCTGGGTGAGGATTTCTTTGTGACCCTGGGTGTCAATTGCGGTCGCCGCTGTCTGACAGTATACACCGGTGAGGACTGGGAAACGTTGGGTCAGAACTACAACGCACTGCCCATTTCTCAGCGCAGTGCCGCTACCAGCCTGATATTTATGAATGCGAACCAGTGCAGCCCGGATAAGCAGTTCCGGTTTTCTCTGAGCCAGTTCCTTCTTGACTATGCGGGCATCAAGCGCGATGTCATGATCGTAGGCAGAGCAGGGCAGGCGGAGATCTGGGACGCGGAGGAGTTTGCTTCCTTTGAAGCGGAAAACCTTACCCCCGAAAAGCTTCTGGCTTCTCTGGAGGCAATTGGTCTATGAAGGAATTTCACCATGTGTCTGTCCTTCTTTCGGAATGTCTGGAAGGACTTAATATCAAGCCGGAGGGCGTTTATGTGGACGGCACCCTTGGAGGTGCCGGACATTCCGGTCAGATCGCAAAGCGCTTGACCACCGGAAGGCTTATCGGTATCGACCGGGATCCTGTGGCGCTGCAGGCAGCGGGGGAACGGCTGGCACCTTACAAAGAAAAGGTTACCCTGGTCCACAGTAATTTCTGTCAGATCGCCCAGGTTCTTGGGCAGTTGGGAATTTCCGGCGTTGACGGCATTTTGCTCGATCTGGGCGTTTCTTCTCCACAGCTTGACGACGGTGCCCGGGGATTTTCCTATATGACCGACGCGCCATTGGATATGCGGATGAATGCCCAGGATCCTTTAAGCGCGGAAACGGTCGTCAATACATGGTCCCAGGAGGAGCTGCGGCGAATCCTGTATACCTACGGCGAGGAGCGTTATGCCCCCCAGATCGCGGCAGCTATCTGTCGCCGCAGGGAAGAAAAGAAGATAGAAACCACTCTGGAGCTGGTGGACATCATCCGATCTGCGATGCCTCCCATGGCACTGCGTGAAAAGCAGCACCCTGCAAAGCGCAGCTTTCAGGCGATCCGCATAGCGGTCAATGACGAGCTGGGCGCGGTGGAAAAGGTGATGGAGGACGCAATACCGCTTTTGAATCCCGGCGGACGGCTGGCGGTGATCACATTTCATTCCCTGGAGGACCGAATCGTTAAAACAGCCATGACAGCGGCAGCCAAGGGCTGTACCTGTCCACCCAGTTTCCCGGTATGTGTCTGCGGAAACAAGCCGAAGGTAAAGCTGATCAGCCGTAAGCCTATCGTGGCGGGCGAAGAAGAACTGGAGAGCAATCCCCGTTCCCGCAGCGCGAAGCTTCGGGTGTGTGAAAAGCTATAAATCTACAGGAAAGGAAGCAATGAAAATGGCACAGCGTGTGGATGTTCGATATATTCAGTTCTATACCGGCGGTAGCGCTGCACAAAAGGTGGCACCGCAGGTGCCGCTGGAAACGATCAAGCTTCCTAAGGTGAAAAAGCAAAGACAGAAAAGGCTGGTCATACATATTGATCCTGTTGCGGTTCTCGGAATTGGGGTAGCAGCGGTCATGCTGGTGTTGATGGTAGTGGGTATGGTGCAGCTGCGCAGCGCCCGGCAGGAGCTGCGCACAATGAACGCCTATGTGAACACGCTGACCCAGGAGAATGTCTCCTTGAATACTGCGTATACAGAGGGTTATGACCTGGAGAGCGTTAAGACGACAGCCCTGGCGCTGGGGCTGGTGCCTGTAGACCAGGTCCAACATGTGACAGTTCGCCTTCCGGAAGTTCAGACACAGGAAACACCGGGCGCATGGGAGCGATTTTGCACATTCTTAACAGGCTTGTTTGCATAAAGACGATCCCGACCAATAAACTAAAATAGCAGCTGCAATGGGCGGCGAGGGATTCCCTTGCTGCCCATTAAAGGCAATGGGACTATTTTGAAAAGGTTGGGATAGAATGAGGCGGCGCTTACGCAAAAAGGAATATACCCGTATCCGTGCCGATACAGGACAGCATACAAGGATATTGCATACGGCGTTGGTTCTTGGCATTTTGGCGTTTCTTCCGGTGGCGGTACGGCTGTTTTACCTGATGGTCATAAATTACGAGTATTATTCCGCCCTTGCATTGCGCAACCAGACCCGCACCACCAGTGTCACAGCAGAACGCGGACTGATATATGACAGGAACATGGACATTCTTGCCTGCAGCCAAAGCGCAGAGAATGTATACTTAGACCCTAATGAGCTTCGTCAGTCAGACGCGGACCTGGAGGAGATCTCTGAGGCGTTGGCGCAGATTCTGGAACTGGACGCTGCCTGGATATGTGAGCAGGGGAAGGACAGGACAAAGCGCTATAAGCAGATTGCAGCCAATGTTGACGAGGATACAGCGGCACAGATTCGAGCGTATATCAGCAGTAATGATATCTCCGGCATCCACCTGGAGCCATCTTATGTGCGCTATTATCCCTACGACACACTGGCGGCACAGGTCGTCGGCTTTACCAACGCCTCCAACACAGGCTCAGAAGGAATCGAGGCTGCCTATAACAGCTATCTGGAGGGCAGCGCCGGGACTGTGATCACCACCAAGGGCAACAACCAAATGGATATGCCCTATTCCTATGAAAACTATCTTGCCTCCCAGCAGGGCTGCAGCGTGATATTGACACTGGATACGACCGTTCAGTCCTGCCTGGAGCAGCAGCTGGAGGCAGCGATCGCACGCTATGATGTGCAAAACGGCGCATTTGGGCTTGTGATGAATGTGAATACCGGAGAGATTCTGGCAATGGCGACTCTGGGCAGCTACGATCCGAATAACTATCTGCAGATCGCGGATGCGGAGTTGGCTGAAGCGCTGGAGCAGATGCGACTGGACTACCTTGCCAATCCTGCGGATAGCGATGCCTATGTCCAGGGGAGGGAAGCCTATCAACAGGCGCTGTCCGAGGCGCAGCTGAAGCAGTGGCGAAACCGCTGTATCTCTGACGGCTATGAGCCGGGATCGACCTTTAAGGTGCTGACCCTGGCAGCGGCGCTGGACAGCGGTGCTGTGAGTCTGGACAATGCTTTTCATTGCAGTGGCTCAGAAAAGATACCGGGACGGTCTCAGCTGCTCCACTGTTGGCGATCCACCGGTCACGGCTCAGAAACAACCGCCCAGGCGTTGCAAAATTCCTGCAATCTAGCCTTTGCGCATATTGCTCTAAAGCTGGGCGGCGAAACATTTTATGACTACATCGAAAGGTTCGGTGTTTTGGAAAAGACGGGCATTGATCTGGCGGGAGAGAGTAAGGGAGTATTCTTTGACAAGGATATCATCGTCAATACGGATAAATGGGGTACGGCATCTTTGACTTCTGCTTCCTTCGGTCAGACTTTCAAGATCACGCCTCTGCAGTTGGTTCGCGCCATCGCATCGGTGGTCAATGGCGGGTATCTGTTGGAGCCGTACATCGTATCAGAGGTCGTAGATGCGGAGGGCAACACAGTTCTGAAACAGGAAACGGCTGTTCTGGGTCAGGTCATCAGTGAACAGACCTCTAAGACCATGTGCAGCCTGATCGAATCTGTTGTCACTGAGGGGACGGCAAAGAATGCAAGCGTTGCCGGCTTTTCGATCGGCGGAAAGACCGGAACAAGTGAGAAGATCGATGTTTTTGATGAAAACGGTCAGAGAGTATTGGATAAGATTGTATCATTTGTGGGTATTGCACCTATGGACGATCCGGAGTATATTGTACTTGTAGCGTTGGATACTCCGTCCCGGGAGACAGGCATCTATATTTCCGGCGGCGTTATGGCAGCACCTACCGTAGGCGCGGTGATGGAGGACATCCTACCTTATCTGGGTGTCGCGCAGAATTATACCCAGGAGGATGCGGCGGGTAGGACGGTAGTTGTGGAGGATATGACCGGGCTGACGGCAGATGAGGCACAGCAGCTTATAAAAAAGCTGGGTCTGACATGTGTTCTGGAAGGCACAGCTGATACGGTCACGGCGCAGATTCCTGCAGCCGGGCAAACGGTGTCCGGGGACAGCCAGGTGATATTGTATATGGGGCAAGACCCGCAAACGCAGCAGGTTACAGTTCCTGACTTTACCGGCATGACCCGTCAGCAGGCAAGCGATACCGCGGGTAGTCTTGGTTTATATATTCTGGTAAAGGGAAATACGGATATATCTGCGCAGGTTACAGTAACAGCCCAATCGGTACCTAAGGATACACAGGTAGATATGGGTACGACGATTACATTGGAATTTACGGATACAAAGGCAGTTGATTAAATGAAACTCAAGGATTTATTGCAGGGTGTAAAAATTGTAAAAGCTACAGCAGATCTGCAGCAGCAGATCTGCCAGGTGGCGTACGACTCCCGGAAGGTCATGCCGGGAAGTCTGTTTGTTGCTGTTACCGGTTTTGTTACGGACGGCAACCGCTACATCCCTATGGCGCTGGAAAAGGGTGCGGCAGCAGTGGTGACAGCGGTAGAACCCCAGGAGGATATCCCGTATGTGCTTGTGGAATCTGATCGGTTGGCGCTGGCGCTGATCAGCGGTAATTTTTACGGTCATCCGGCAGAATCGATGACGCTGATCGGTGTCACCGGCACCAACGGCAAGACCTCCTCTACGCTGCTGCTGAAGCATGTACTGGAGCAGACCCAAAATGCAAAGGTTGGACTAATCGGTACGATGGAAAATAAGATCGGCAGTCAGACGATTCCTACGGAGCGCACTACCCCGGAGAGCCTGGAGCTGCAGGCGCTCTTTGCAAGCATGCGGGATGCTGGCTGCACCCATGTGATCATGGAGGTCTCCTCCCATGCCATCGCTCTGGAGAGAGTAGGCGGCGTTCCGTTTCATGTTGCGGCATTTACCAATCTGACAGAGGACCATCTGGATTTCCATAAGACGATGGAAAACTACTGCGATACAAAAGCGCAGCTGTTTGCTCGGAGTGAAAAATGCGTAGCCAATTGTGATGATCCCTGGTTTGCGCGTATGTGCGCCAGAGCAGGCAGCGGTGTGTTTACTACCTCTGCCAAGGGGATGGCAGATCTGTATGCGGAAGATTTGGTGCTTTTAAGCGACGGTATCTGCTTTACTGCAGTGCATGGGGACAAAAAAGCGAAGGTAAGGCTGCCTATTCCGGGGAAATTTACAGTTTATAACGCTCTGACGGTGCTTGGCTGTGCCCTGCAGTTGGGGATATCCCTTGAAGATGCAGCAAAAGCGCTGGAAACTGCGGAAGGAGTCAAAGGCAGGGTGGAGGTAGTTCCCACGCCGGGAAAGTCCTATACGGTGCTGATCGACTATGCCCATACCCCCGACGGACTGGAAAATGTCCTGTCCTCAGTCCGGGGCTTTTGCAGGGGAAGGCTGATCGCGGTGTTTGGCTGCGGTGGTGACCGGGACCCTATGAAGCGCCCGATCATGGGGAAAATTGGTGCGGAACTGGCGGATATTGCCATCGTTACCTCGGACAATCCCCGTACTGAACAGCCCATGGCGATCATTGAAGATATCCTTAAGGGTATCGATCTGGAAAAAAATAACTGTATTGTCATGGAAAATCGTCCAAATGCTATCCGACATGCTATGGACATTGCGCAAAATGATGATATAATTGTATTGGCTGGCAAAGGCCATGAAACATACCAAGAGATCTGCGGTGTGAAGCATCATCTGGACGAACGGGAGGTGGTTGCGGCATACCTGGAGGAAACGAGGAAGGACCATGACTAGAATTATAGTGACAGCGGTAACGGGTGCGGTACTGTCCGGCACGATCGGATGGTTCCTGCTGCCTGTGCTGCGTGCGCTGAAGGCGGGACAGTCCATTCGGGAGTTGGGACCCACCTGGCATAATCACAAGGCGGGGACACCGATGATGGGCGGACTGATGTTTATTTTTGCGTCTATCATCTGTCTGATCATCAACCTGGGCGCTATGGAGGATCACACGGTATTCTATACCCTTGTGCTCGCCCTGTGTTTTGGGTTGATCGGCTTTTTGGATGATTTCTTCAAGCTGAAGTTTAAGCGCAATTTAGGTCTGACCTCCCTGCAGAAGGCAATGCTGCAAATGGCTGTCTCAGCACTGTACCTGTACCTGTTGTACAAGCAGGGGGTTATGTCCTGTGACCTGTATATCCCCTTTGCGGATGTGACGATCGGAATCCATCCCCTTGCGTACATTTTCTTTGCTATGTTCGTGATGGTGGGCGGTGTCAATGCGGTGAATCTGACAGACGGCATTGATGGGCTGTGTGGCAGCGTGACGATCCCGGTGATGGTGTTCTTTACAGCGGCGGCAGTTGCTAAGCAGCAGTACGATCTGGCGCTGCTGCCGGCATCTCTGGCTGGTGGTTTGGCTGCCTATTTGATTTATAATTGGCATCCGGCAAGGGTGTTCATGGGAGATACCGGCTCGCTGTTTCTTGGGGGTGTGGTATGCGCCCTTGCTTTTGCGCTGGATATGCCCCTGATATTGGTGCTTGTGGGTTTTGTGTACATCGTGGAGACTTTGTCGGTCATTTTGCAGGTTGGATATTTTAAGCTGACCCACGGCAAGCGTATTTTTAAGATGGCACCGATACATCATCACTTTGAAATGTGCGGCTGGAACGAAGTAAAGATCGTGATAGTTTTTTCTGTCGTATCTGTTGTTATGTGCGTTCTTGCGTGGATGGGAATTTGTTAACCGAAAGGAGTTCTTATGGCTGGGCAGAGGCTTCTGCACGCCAGGGAGGACCGCCATCCGGGAAAGCTGCGGATGGGTGGAAGCATAGATATTCCTTTTTTGATCATATTGCTGTTGCTGCTGGCGGTAGGGCTGACGATGCTTTATTCTGCCAGCTCTGCCCAGAGCGCCTATGACACGGGCTACACAGCGACCACCCGGTATTTGCAAAAACAGGGTGTGTGCGCGGTGATCGGTCTTGGCGCAATGGTGCTGTTAAGCCGTATTCCGCCGGACTTCTGGCTGCGCACCGCCTGGTGGCTGTATGGAATCAGCATTGCTCTGCTGCTGTGTGTTTTGCTGTTTGGCGAATCTGTCAATGGTGCAAAACGGTGGATCAATATCGCAGGATTGCAGTTTCAACCGTCGGAGATCGCCAAATTTACGCTGATCGTCTTATTTGCCCGGTTAACAAAGGGCTTTGGGACATCGGCAAAGGAGTTCCGCTATGGCGTTTTGGGCTTTGGCTGCGCACTGCTTGGGATACTGATTCCTTTGGCGTTGGAAAAGCACCTGTCTGCAATCATGCTTATGGGTATGGTAGCGGTGGTGATGATGTTTGTTGCAGGAACCAACCCCAAATGGCTGCTGGCAGCAGCAGGGGCGGCTGTGGTATTTGTGGTAGTTTATATCAGCTTCATGGGATACGCCGGAGACCGGGTGACCGCGTGGCTGCATCCTGAAGCAGATCCCAGAGATACCGGTTACCAGATATTGCAGTCGCTGTACGCTATTGGTTCCGGCGGTCTGTTTGGGCTTGGGCTGGGCAAGAGCAGACAAAAATATCTGTATCTGCCTTTTCAGTATAATGACTATATTTTTGCGGTGATCTGTGAGGAACTTGGATTTGTAGGTGCGCTTGTGATAATTATGCTTTTTGCGGCGCTGATCCTGCGAGGCTACTGGATCGCCTTACGGGCACCGGATCGATTTTCTACTGTCCTGGCAGCAGGACTTGTTACACTGATCGCCGTTCAGACGATCTTAAACTTAGGTGTTGTTACCAATCTTTTGCCATCTACCGGGATCGCTTTGCCGTTCTTTTCTTACGGCGGGACAGCGTTGGCGGTGAATTTAGGCGAAATGGGAATCGTTCTGAGTGTTTCCCGCTATAGAAATCAAGCGGCACGACAGGAGGCTTTACAATGAATGTGATCTTTACCTGCGGCGGTACCGGCGGGCATATCAATCCGGCGATCGCTGTGGCGGATATATGGAAAGAACGGCATCCGGACAGCAATATCCTCTTTATCGGTGCCAAAGACCGGATGGAGGAGCAGCTGGTTCCTAAAGCAGGCTACCGACTGCACACCATTCCAGCATCCGGAATGTCCAGGGGTAAAAGCTTCGCTGCTCTGAAGCATAATCTTCAGGCGTTGGGCTATGTGTTCCAGGCAGTGCGTAGCTGCAGGAAGGTCATTCGCGATTTTCAGGCGGATGTGGTAGTGGGGACCGGCGGCTATGCCAGCTTCCCGGCACTGCTTGCCGCGACGCAGCTGGGGGTGCCTACCTGTGTCCATGAGGCAAACGCCATGCCGGGATTGACCACCCGGATGATCGCCGGCAGGGCAGACAGAGTGCTGACCTGTTTTCCGGAAAGTGCAAAGTACTATCGCGATCGCCAGAAAGTGGAAACTGTTGGGATGCCGGTCCGCCGGGAGTTCATCTTTACAAAAAAAGAAGATGCCCGGAAGGAATTGGGACTTGACGGGCGTCCTCTGATCGTCTCTGCCTTTGGCAGCCAGGGTGCAAAGGCCATGAATGAGGTCGTGGCAGAGATGTTCCGATTGGAAAAGAAAGCGGGATATCCCTTCCAGCATATCCACGCCACCGGCAGCTACGGCAAGGAGTGGATGCCGGAGCTGGTGAAAAGCAAAGGCGTAGACCTTGCTGAAAAACTGGGCATTACAATGCAGGATTATATTTACAATATGCCGACAGTCATGGCGGCTGCGGATGTGATCATCAGTCGTGCAGGTGCATCCAGCTGCAATGAGATCGCGGCATCGGGCACACCCTGTATTTTAATTCCGTCACCGAATGTGACGGATAATCACCAGGAAAAGAATGCCCGTGCGCTTTCTGATAAAGGCGCGGCAGTTTTGCTCCTGGAAAAGGACTGCACAGCTGAGGCGCTGATGGAGCAGATATCCGGATTGCTTGAAGATAAAAACCGTTATGCGCAAATGTCTATAGCACTGAAAAAGCTTTGTGTACCTGACAGTGCGGAACGCCTGTGTAATATTATCGAACAGCTAGCCAATCATTAAGGAGTAATATATGGATACCAGAGATAAAAGCCGTTCGCGGCAAAAGACGCCGCAGCGATCCGGTGCTGCAGCAACAAAAACCGGAAAACGGCGCGCAGAAGCACCAAAGCAGTCTGCCCCGGAGGTGGTCTATACCCAGCCGGGTCCCTTTAACCGAAACCGTTTCCTGCTGCGTCTTGTAACAGTAGCAGCGGTCGTCTTGGCGCTTTTGTTCGGAATGTCCATCTTCTTTAAGGTGGAGAATGTGGAGGTGTCCGGAGCGAACAAATATACAGCCTGGGACATCATGGAGGCGTCGGGTATCCGGGAGGGGGAGAATCTGCTAACAATCAGCGAGCCGAAGATCAGCAGCAATATTACCTCTGTGCTGCCTTATGTAAATAAGGTCCGTGTAGGAATAAAACTACCGGATACGGTAAAAATTGAAATTGAAGAGCTGGATGTGGTTTACGCTATAGAAGCAGACGACGGAAGCTGGTGGCTTATGCGTGCTGACGGCGGAATTGTGGAGAGTGTGGGAAGCGCTGATGCAGGACTTTATACCAAGGTTTTGGGTGTACAGATCACGAGCCCTGTTGCAGGGCAGAAGGCTGTTGCATACCAGAGTGTACAGACAGACGATGCCGGAGAAACGGTTCCGGTGACTGTCCCGGCGGCGGAGCAGCTGGATGCTGCCGTTACGATTTTGGAGTATCTGGAAAGTAACGGTATCATCGGTCAGGCGGCAAGTGTGGATGTTTCGGATATGACGAACCTGCAGGTATGGTATGGAACACGCTTCCAGATACTATTAGGGGATACCACACAGCTTTCGTACAAGATCGGTCTGGTCAAAACTGCTATCGATGCGCATATGCAGGACTATGATAGTGGTGCTTTGGATGTGAGTATGACCATTCAGCCGGATCCCGATCATGCATATCAGGTGATCTATACACCGTTTGAGAGCTGAGAAGCGATAATTTATAAAAAACTTTGGCGAAAAATGAGAATTTCTATTGACCAAATGTGATTTTCGCTGTAGAATATATAGGTAACATTATAACTATGGCAGAAGTGGGCTTTTTCCACAGCTGCAAACATACATAGGAGGAGAGCATATGTCTGAAATGTTCCAGGATCGCGTTGTAAAAATCAAGGTAATCGGTGTCGGCGGTGCCGGCAACAATGTCATTAACCGCATGATCACCGCAGGTGTTGACGGCGTGGATTTCGTCGTCATTAATACCGATAAGCAGGATCTGAATAAGTCCGTCTGTGCGAACAAGGTGCAGATCGGTGAGAAGCTGACCGGCGGCATGGGCGCTGGCTCCAAGCCTGAGATCGGTCAGAAGTCCGCTGAGGAATCCAGAGCAGCCATCGCAAAGATTCTGGAAGGTACGGATATGGTCTTTATCACTGCCGGCATGGGCGGCGGCACCGGCACCGGTGCGGCACCCATCGTTGCAGATCTGGCGCGTGAGGCGGGCATTCTGACCGTCGGCGTTGTCACCAAGCCCTTCAAGTTCGAAGGTGCCAACCGTATGCGTCAGGCAGAAAGCGGCATCGCTGCCCTGTCTGAGAAGGTCGACTCTCTGGTCATCATCCCCAATGACCGTCTGAAATATGTCACCGATCAGAAGATCACCTTCGCCAACGCTTTCGGTATCGCTGACGATGTTCTGAAGCAGGCCGTTACCTCCATCTCCGAGCTTGTCGGCGATGCAGGAAATGTTGTTATCAACCTGGACTTTGCTGACGTTTCCGCTATCATGAAGGACGCAGGACGCGCACACATGGGTGTCGGCTCTGCTTCCGGTCGCGAGAAGGCTGAGCAGGCTGCGCTGGCAGCTGTTGCAAGTCCTCTGCTGGAGACCTCCATCAACGGCGCTACCGGTGTTCTGGTCAATGTGACCGGCTCCTCCGAACTGACGCTGGACGATGTGGAGACCGCTGCCGGCATTGTGCAGGAGGCTGCGAATCCTGAGGCAAATATCATCTTCGGTGCTACCTGGGATGAGACCTTTGAGGATGAAATGCGCGTCACCGTTATTGCCACCGGCTTTGAGCAGAAGGTGGAGGCAAAGGAAGAGAAGTCTGCTGCTGGCAGTGTTTCCAAGTCCTCTGATGATATCGACGAGATCTTTAGCATCTTCAATCGCTAATTGAAAGCTTGCGGCATCCCGGACTTACTGTCCGGGATGCTTTTTTGTAAAGGGGAACGTTTATGGGTGCATACCGTGCGCTGGCTGCCAGTTATGACCGGCTGACCAATGATGTTGACTATCAGGCTGTGGTAGACTTTTACCTGCAGATTCTTGCTAAGGAGGGTCTGCAGCCAAGAACAGCTGCAGATCTTGCTTGCGGCACTGGCTCCGTAGCGGTGCTGCTGGCGCAGTCCGGAATGCAGGTGACTGCAGTGGATATGTCGGAGGAAATGCTCTGCATTGCCGCACAGAAGACGCAGCAGCTGCCTGTGCGTCTTGTGCACCAGCGTCTGCAGGCACTTTGCTTGCCCAGAGGCGTGGATCTTGCTGTGTGCGCGCTGGACAGTCTGGATTATATTACTGACCCGGCAGACTGTCAGGAGGCGATTCGCCGTGTCTATAAGGTGCTTAATCCCGGCGGCTGTTTCATCTTCGATGTAAACACCCCGGAGAAGCTGCGGGCTATGGACGGTCAGGTCTTTTTGGACGAGGACGAGGATGTATACTGCGTTTGGCGGGGAGAATTTGATGAATCTGCCAATATCTGCTCCTATGGTATGGATTTGTTCCAGCGGCAGGGGAATACCTGGCACCGAAGCTTTGAGGAGCACCGTGAGTATGCGTACACACAGCAGCAGCTGACACGATATTTGAAGGATGCCGGGTTTACATCGATCGAGGTCTTTGATGACCGCCGGTTTGAAAGACCGGGACCGGATGCGCAAAGGATTTATTTTAAGGCACGAAAGGGAAGCGTAAAATGAAGGATTATTTGGTTCGGGGAATGAGTATGGACGGCATGGTGAAAGTCGTCGCCATCCGTTCGACAGAGCTTGTGCGCCGGGGTGCACAGATACAGGGTACGACCCCTAATGCCACGGCTGCCTTTGGCAGAGCGCTGACAGCAGCGTCCATGATGGGCAATATGCAAAAGGTCGATAACGGCTCGATGACCCTGCAGATCAAGGGTGACGGTCCGATCGGCGGGATCGTTTGCGTTTCTGATCCGGTGGGGAATGTCCGGGGCTATGTCTATCAGCCGAAAGTCGCGCTGGAGGAGAAATATCCGGGCAAGCTGGATGTGGGCGCAACGGTAGGCAAGAACGGCACATTGACAGTGATTCGGGATCTGCAAATGAAAGAGCCGTATGTAGGATCTATTGAGCTGATCTCCGGTGAGATCGGAGATGATGTGACAGCGTATTTTGCCCAAAGCGAGCAGACACCCACAGCTTGTGCGCTTGGGGTTTTGATCGACCGGGATACACAGGTAAAAGTGGCTGGTGGATATCTGATTCAGCTGCTGCCCGGTGCGACGGAGGAAACCATTGACAAAGTTGAGAAGGGGATCCAGCGTGCAGGAGCTGTTACAGCAATGCTGGAGCAGGGGATGACCCCTGAGGATATTCTTGGACAGGTGTGTGGGGAACTGGGTGTGGTGTTTATGGAGACCACTGAGGTGGCTTATAAATGCTATTGCAGCCGGGATCGGGTCACAGCTGCGTTGATCAGCCTCGGAAAAAAAGAATTGACGCAGATCGCCCAGGAGGGAAAGACCTTCCCTGTGGAGTGCCAGTTTTGTGATACCGTTTATGGATTCACCCCTGAGGATATTTTGGATATCCTGAAAAAAGTTTGAATTTAGCACAGAATAGGTGGAAACAAATGGACTAATGCTGCCAAAAAATTTGCGATAAAAAAACGCAAAAAGTGCTTGACAAAAAGGGTGCGCTTGGGTATAATAATACCCGTCGCTGAGATGTGTGAGCATTTGCGGCGGTGTTTGGGAGCATAGCTCAGCTGGGAGAGCACATGCCTTACAAGCATGGGGTCACAGGTTCGAGCCCTGTTGTTCCCACCATATTTGGCCCGGTGGTGCAGTCGGTTAGCACGCCAGCCTGTCACGCTGGAGGTCGACGGT
>JAZSHB010000095.1:0-4331 GCA_045533015.1 Faecousia sp. | reverse complement strand
GTGTACTTAACCTCCACACAGGCGGTATCGATATTGAACCCGCAAGATAAAACTTTCTTTTCCATAACAGTGTCCTCCTAAATCTGTTTCTTTTTTCTTGGACCTCTTGGTTTTGACTCAGGTCCTTTCATAACACCGTTTCGGAAATGTGTCTCCTCAATTTGCTGAAGAAAACAATAAATCCGAACCCGTCTCCCACTGGGAAGATCTGGTTCGGATTATATTGGTTTGGTGCCGGTGACCGGACTCGAACCGGTACGCTGTCGCCAGCGGTGGATTTTGAGTCCACTACGTCTACCAATTCCATCACACCGGCAGGTGTAATCAACTATATAACAATCCCCGCTTCGAGGATATGTTTTTCCTTATCCGGGTTTTCCCCGTCTCCTGTTGCGGTGCCCGGTGTCCTCCTTGGCGCGAACGCCTGCGTTGCACACCGACCGCAGCCACTCCCTCGGGTCGCTCCTCACGCCTCCGGCGGCGCTCCCCTCGGTCCCCAATTCCATCACACCGGCATTTCCTTGCATAGTATACACCATCTGCCTGAAAATAGCAAGTGCAATTTTCCTGTCATTGCAAGTCGGTTTGGGTGTTATACAGGTCTGCATAAATGCCGCCGGCTTCCAAAAGCTGCGCATGGGTGCCGCATTCTGCAATAACGCCGTCGGCAATGGATACGATCCGGCTGGCACTGCGGATTGTTGACAGTCTGTGGGTGATGATCAGCGTCGTTCTTCCCTGTGCCAGGGCATCAAAGGCTTTCTGGATCTTCGCCTCTGTTATGCTGTCCATAGCCGAAGTTGCCTCATCCAGAATCAAGATCCGGGGATCCTTTAGAAAGATCCGGGCAATGGCGATCCGCTGCTTCTGCCCACCGGATAAAAGCGTGCCTCGCTCCCCTACATAGGTATTTAGACCCTGGGGCATTGCCAGGATATCCTCATAAATTTCCGCCTTTTTTGCCGCCTCGATAACTTCCTCCTCGGTGGCATCCGGCTTTCCGTAGCGGATATTTTCCAAAATCGTATCGGCAAACAAAAACACATCCTGCTGGACGATACCGATATTCTGATGCAGCGACCTTTGGGTCACATCCCGGATATCCACCCCATCAATGGTGATGCTGCCGGAGGTCACCTCGTAAAACCGGGGGATCAGCTGGCACAAGGTCGTCTTGCCGCCACCGGAAGGTCCGACGATCGCGATCGTCTCCCCGGGAGCGATATCCAGACTCACATCATGCAGCACCGCCAGGTCTCCATCATAGGCAAAGGATACATTTTTGACAGACACCGCGCCCTTGACCTGTGTCAGCGCCGGCGCACCCGGCTGATCCTGGATCGTCGGCTCGGTACGCATCAGCTCCACAAAACGGTTCAGCCCCGCAAAACCGTTGGCAAACATCTCCGAAAAACTGGCAAGCTTGCGCATCGGCGTAATAAAAGAGGTAATATACAGGGTGAAGGTCAGCAGGTCCCGGTAATCCATCTTATCCTGCATAACAAGATAGCCGCCGAAGCCGATGACCGCCACATTCAAACTGCACAGCCAAAACTCCATGGAGCTGGCAAAGCGCCCCATCGCCTTATGAAACCGGCGCTTGGAGTTTTTATAAATTTCATTGGCGGCATCAAAGCGGGCGTTTTCCACCGCCTCGTTGGCAAAAGCCTTTGCCGTTCGGATGCCGGAAAGGCTGGATTCGATCTGGGTGTTGATATGTCCTGTCTTCTGCTTGACCGCCGCGGATGCCCGGGACATATCCTTGCGCAGCAGGAAGACCACCAGCAAAAAAACAGGAATCAGCAAGCCTACCACCAACGCCAGCCGCCATTGGATCACTGCCATAACGACCAGGGCACCGATGATGGTAAACACAGAGGTCAGCAGGTCCTCCGGTCCATGGTGGGCAAGCTCTGTCAGATCGAACAGGTCAGAGGTCAGCCGGCTCATCAGCTGACCGGTCCGGTTGCGGTCATAAAAATCAAAATTCAGCCGCTGCATATGACGAAACAGATCTGCCCGGATATCCGCCTCTACCCGGATACCGAAGGTATGTCCGTAGTAGCAGACGATGTAATTCAAAACAGCCCGCAGCACATAGCATACGAGCATTGCTCCCATCACTGTAAAAAACAGGCTGTAAAGCTTTCCCGGGAGCATATTGTAAAGCGCGCTGCGCGTGACCAGCGGGAATGCCAGATCGATCAGCGCGATCAGCACGGCACAAGTCACATCGGTCAGAAACAGCCGTTTATGATTTTTGAAATAGCTTAAAAAGATCATCAGCGGCGATCTGTTCCGGAAATCCTGGGTGGTCATAGCATTGCCTCCTTGTATGGCTCCTATTATACACCTTTTGCCGGAAGTTGCAATACGCAACATTGACACCATTTTTGCATTGTGGTATACTTTTTTTGGTATTGAACACCTTGATATTTGAAAGGAAGTTTTACTCATGACTGTTCTGGAATATGCAAGAGATAATTACAGTAAACTGTTTCGGCAGCCCCAGGGTCAGCTGCGTTACCCCTTTATCGTCCCCGGTGCAACCTACAGAATGGAGCTGTGGGACTGGGACAGCTGGCTGACGGATATCGCACTAAGTCAGATCACAGACAGCGACATTTCCCAGCAACAGCAGGGCTGTATCCTAAACTTTCTGGATCACATGAACGCAGACGGGCGAATCCCCATATCGATCACCCCGGATAAGCTGCTGCCCCGGGTCCTGGACCTGAACACCAACTGTCACAAGCCTTGCCTTGCGCAGCACGCTGCCTTTATTGTTAAGCAAACCGGCGACACAGCGTGGCTTGCCCCGTATTTTGATCGGCTCTGCCGGTTTGTCCGCAGCTATATGATACATAACCGCCACGAATGCGGACTGTACTTTTGGATTGACGACTGCGCCATCGGAGTAGACAATGATCCGTGTACCTTCTACCGTCCTGACCGCAGCTCTGGCTCTATCTTCCTCAACTGTCTGATGTACAAGGAGTTACAGGCGATCGTTTTCCTCGCCGAAAAACTGGGTCAGGACGCCGAGGAATTCCGGCAGGAGGCTGCCCATCTGCTGCAGGCAGTCCGGCAGCATTGCTATGACGAAAAAGACGGTATGTACTACAGCGTAGATCTGAATTTGCTGCCCGTTGACCCGAATACATGGCTCCACAGCGGTTCACCCCGGCACTGGGATTGTCTGATCCAGCGCATCGGTTGCTGGAGTGGCTTCCTTGCCATGTGGTCCGGAATCGCGACCCCGGAGCAGGCGCAGCGGATGGTTCGGGAAAATCTTCTCGACCCCAACAGTTTTTGGGGGCAGTACGGCGTGCGCACCCTATCAAAGTACGAGAAAATGTACCTTATAAAAAAATCCGGAAACCCCTCCTGCTGGCTGGGTCCGGTATGGGGGATTTCCAATTATCTGGTATTCCGCGGTCTGCTGCGCTACGGCTTTGAGGCAGAAGCCCGGACGCTGGCAGAGAAGACAGTTGCACTGTTTCAGGCTGACCTGGATTCCTGCGGACAATTCCACGAATATTACGATCCTGACAGCGGTGCGCCGGTAAACAATCCCGGCTTCCAAAGCTGGAACCTTTTGGTGGCAAATATGCAAACCTGGCTGGACGGAAAAGAGCCTGTCACGGAGTTTTGATGGATAAAACGGATATTCTATACTGCGACAGCGCGCTTGCCGTCTGTATCAAGCCCGTGGGGATGGATTCTGAACACGAAGTGCCCCAGGCATTGGTCTGCCAGCTGGGCGGTGACTGCTTTCCTGTACACCGGCTGGATAAAAATGTAGGCGGTGTCATGGTCTATGCCCGGAGCAAGGCAGCGGCTGCGCAATTGTCCAGGCACATCCAGGCAGGCAGCATGATCAAAGAATATGTGGCGCTGGTCCACGGCGTAGTGCCGGAGCAGGGCAACTGGGAGGACCTTCTGTTTAAGGACAGCCGAAAAAACAAGGTGTTTGTAGTCAACCGGCAGCGCAACGGTGTCAAGGCTGCCCGGCTGGAATTTGTGCGTCTGTCCGTAACCGACAGCACCTCCCTGGTGCGCATCCGGCTGCACACTGGCAGAAGTCACCAGATTCGAGTGCAGTTCGCCAGTCGGGGCTTTCCCCTGGTGGGCGATCACAAGTACGGCGCAAGAGACGGTCAACCCGCGCCAATGCTGTACTCCTGCTGCATCACCTTCCCTTATCAGGGAGAAGAAAAACAGTTTTCCCATTTTCCAGATTGGGTATAAAAATTCCGGGGCGGTCGGTCGCCCCGGAATTTTTATCTTATCAAAAGTTCTCAGCGTTGGGCTCAAAGGAGCTTCTGGGG
>JAZSHB010000084.1:0-12272 GCA_045533015.1 Faecousia sp. | reverse complement strand
GATCACATGCTCCAGAGGACCGCCCTGGGTGCCGGGGAACACAGCGGAGTTGAGCTTCTTGGCATATTCTTCCTTTGCCAGGATCAGACCGCCTCTGGGACCCCGGAGGGTCTTGTGGGTGGTGGTGGTAACGATGTCTGCGTAGGGGACGGGGTTCTGGTGCGCACCGCCTGCCACCAGACCGGCGATGTGAGCCATATCCACCATCAGCACTGCACCGACTTCGTGGGCGATGTCCGCGAAGATGCTGAAATCAATGGCTCTGGGATAAGCGGAAGCACCGGCGATGATCAGCTTGGGCTGGCACTGCTTAGCTATGTCCCGGATCTGGTTATAGTCGATCAGACCGGTCTCATGGTTGACATCATAGGATACCACATTGTAGTACTTGCCGGAAATGTTGGCAGGGCTGCCATGGGACAGGTGACCGCCGTTGGCAAGGCTCATGCCCATCATGGTGTCGCCGGGCTGCAAAAGAGCCAGCTGCACAGCCATGTTCGCCTGGGCACCGGAGTGGGGCTGCACATTGGCAAACTCCGCGCCGAACAGCGCTTTTGCCCGTTCGATACACAGCGCCTCCAGCTCATCGATATGCTGGCAGCCGCCGTAGTAACGCTTGCCGGGTAGACCCTCAGCATACTTGTTTGTCAGTACAGAGCCCATGGCGGCAATGACTGCCGGAGAGGCAAAATTTTCAGAAGCGATCAGCTCCAGACCGTCCTTCTGCCGGGTGAATTCCCGGTCCATCATAGCAGCGACTTCGGGGTCGAAGCCCGCCACAAATCCGATCGAATCAATAGGCTTACTCAGCATAATATAAATCCTTCTTTCTTTGAAAATAAAAAACAGCAGCCCATAGAGGACTGCTCTGCAAAGCTGCTTCTCCGTCCTTTTGCCTGAGAGATTCAGCAGCCAGGCTGCTTTGCACCTTCGGCACACAATTTAATGTGTTCTCCAGAGAGTCCTCCGCTTTCCGGTCAATGCCTTCCCGGAAGCGTCATAGGTCTATTGAATTGGTTCTTAAACAGTATACACGCGGATATGGCAATTGTCAACCGGACAAAAGCATTTATCTCTAAAAAACAGTAAATTCCAATTTATCGGGCTGTTTCGTCCCTGCTGTCATTGCTAACCAGTGACCGATGTCACTGGTGTGGCAATCTCAAAAATCGAGTTTTACCAGTAGATTCCCACGCCAGTGTGCACACTGGCTCGGAATGACAATTGTTTGATGCTTGTCGGTAAACAGCCCGATAAATCGGAATTTACATCAGCAAAAAGGACCGGCAAAAGCCGGTCCTGTAGGTTACTGCTCTTCGGTGGGTTCGTCTTCTTTTTGGGATGCGTTGATGAATGCCATCAGCTCGTCGCCGGTGATCGTCTCCTTGCTCAGCAGATGCAGGGCGATCTCATCCAGGAGCGCCCGGTTGCTTTGCAGAAGGGTCTTTGCCTCACCGTAGCATTGATCCAGCAGCGCCCTCACTGCAGCATCCACTTGGGCAGCAGTCTGCTCAGAGCAATCCAGCTGGGCATGTCCCTCCAGATACTGGGAATGCACCGCAGCCGGTGCCATCAGCCCCAGCTCCCGGCTCATGCCATACTGGGCGACCATATTCCGCGCCAGGGAAGAGGCGCGCTGCAGGTCATTTGCCGCACCGGTGGTCTTGACACCGAACACCACATCCTCGGCAGCTCTGCCGCCTACCAGGGTGCGCAGCTCCGTCATCAGCTCATCGGAGGTCTGCAGGAATTTCTCTTCCTCGGGCATCTGCATGGTGTAGCCCAGTGCACCGGAGGTGTGGGGGACAATGGTGATCTTGGAGACCGGCTGGGCGTGCTTTTCCAGCGCGGCGACCAGAGCGTGTCCCACCTCGTGGTAGGCGACCAGCCGTTTTTCTGTATCTGTCAGCACGGTGTTTTTCTTCTCCGTGCCGGCGATGACTACCTCAAAGGACACAAGCAGGTCCTCCTGGTTGACTGCCTTTCTGCCCTGGCGTACCGCCCGCAGGGCGGCTTCGTTGACCAGGTTTGCAAGGTCGGCACCCACTGCGCCGGCGGTTGCCTGGGCGATCTTCTTGAGATCCACATCCTCGGACAGCTTGATGTTGCGGGTGTGGACCTTCAGGGTATCCAGCCGCCCCTGGAGATTGGGACGGTCCACGATGATCCGGCGGTCAAAGCGACCGGCACGCAGCAGCGCCTTGTCCAGGATCTCCGGACGGTTGGTGGCGGCAAGGATGATGATGCCCTTAGTGGAATCGAAGCCGTCAATCTCCCCCAGCAGCTGGTTGAGGGTCTGGTCATTTGCCTGCAGCCGGGCATCCCGGGTGTGACCAACCGCATCGATCTCGTCGATGAAAATGATACAGGGCGCGACCTTGTTTGCCTGCTGGAACAGATCCCGGACACGGCTTGCGCCTACGCCTACGAACATTTCTTCAAAATCCGAGCCGGAGATGGAGAAGAAGGGGACATTGGCTTCACCGGCAACAGCTTTGGCAAGCAGGGTCTTGCCGGTGCCGGGAGAGCCGACCAGCAGCGCACCCTTGGGCAGCTTGGCGCCGATCTCGGTGTATTTCTGGGGGTTATGCAAAAAGTCGATGATCTCCTGCAGGGATTCCTTTGCTTCATCCTGTCCGGCGACATCCCGGAAGGTGACCCCGGTCTGCTTTTCCATGTAGACCCGCGCCTTGCTGGCACCCATGCCGCCCATCATACCCTCACCACTCATACGCTTGGTGAACATTCGGATGATAAAGAAGAAGATACCGAACATCAGCACATAGTAAAGGATCATGAGAATGGTGGAGTTGTCCTCTACGATCTGCTGATTGACCTTGACACCCATGGCATCGAGCTTGTCTGCCAATGCCAGGACATCGCCGCTGGGAAGACCTGTGTAGCAGGCGTGCTGCTGGGCGGCAGGCTTTTGTGCCTCCTCCCGGGTCAGATAGAGGATCCGGTCAAAGCGCAGCTCCACCTCCGCCAGATTGTCAGCCTCCATTGCATCCAGGAAATCTGTGTAGGAGGTCTGCGTATACTGACTGTTGGAGATGTAGTTATATACAGAGCTGACCAGCAGCACGATCACCACGGTGATGATGAGGGTGACCCAGAGACTGCCCTTTTGCTTTTTGTCGTTATCCTTACCGCTTTTATTCTGATTGTTGCGATTTTGCTCCAAAGAGATCGCCTCCTGTTGGCATTTTGCCTATCATACCATATTTTTACACCTATCGCAACGCAAAATACACCTTCGCGGGTAAACTTTCTGTTAATTTGCGTGTTTTGAGAAAATTGCAGTTGTAGCAGGAGAAAAAATCTGCTATAATGTTAGAAAGTATTTTCAGAAGTATGCCTTTTGAGGGGGAACAGCTATGAAGGACAATTACCGCCGCCGGGAACAGCCCCAGCAGGAGGAGACGGAAGGCCAGCTGGAGGGTCGCAATGCCCTGACCGAGGCGCTGCGCAGCGGGCGGACCATTGACAAGGTGTTCATTGCTTCCGGTGAGACGGACAGAGGTCTGCAGCGTCTGGCAGCCCAGGCAAAGGAAGCCGGTGCAGTCGTGGTGCCTGTGGATAGACGCAGGCTCGATGCCATGAGCGTTACCCACGCCCATCAGGGTGTCATTGCCCTGGCAGCGGCGCGGGAATACTGCACTATCGACGATATTCTGCAGGAGGCGGCAGACCGGGGGGAAGCACCGCTGATCGTTATTTGCGATGTGCTGTCGGACCCGCACAATCTGGGCGCGATCCTGCGCAGTGCAGAATGTGCCGGCGCGCACGGTGTCATTATCCCCAAGCGGCGCAGTGTTGGCTTGACTGCAACGGTGGCAAAGGCATCTGCCGGCGCGGTGGAGTACATGAAGGTGGCGCGGGTGACCAATATCAACGCTGCCATGGAGGAGCTGAAGCAGAAGGGCGTATGGATCTTCGGCACGGCTGCTGAGGGTTCGATCCCTATGTATGAAGCAGATCTGACCGGTCCTGCGGCGGTGGTCATCGGCTCGGAAGGGGACGGCATGAGCCGTTTGGTGCGCCAGAATTGCGATGTTACGGTGCATATCCCCATGCGCGGGCGCATCTCATCGCTGAATGCGTCGGCGGCAGCGTCGATTCTGCTGTATGAAGCAGTGCGGCAAAGGAGGTAAGCTATGGACGAAAAGGAGTTCCAGGAATTTAGCCTTGAGGATATTATAAAGGAGTTCAGCGATGCGCCTGAACAGACAGAAGAAACGGTATCAGAGGAGATCTCTCAGCAGGTAGAGGAAATTGCCCAGGAGGAGCCGGTGGCTGCACCGGCGGTGACCGAAGCAACGATCCGTCTGGATCGGATTCCGGAAACCAAGGGACTGGTGCGCAATGCCCAGCCCATCGACGATGAGGACGAGCCGCTGCCGCAGCCGCAGCCCCAGGAGGAGACAGAGCCGTTTTCCTCGGAGTGGGAGCCGGAATACGAGCAGCCCATTGCTGAGTACATTCCTCCCAGACCAATCATTTTTCATCCCCGTTCCCGGCTGCGTGAGCTGAAGCGCAAGCTGGTGGCAGGTCCGGAAAAGCAGTACTATGCCCTGCTGGAAAAGGGTCTGGGCAAGCTGCAGGCGGCGATCTTCTTCAGCGTGCTTGTGGTGCTGATCTCTGCGGCGGCAACAGGGATGTACGCCCTGGGCATGGTGCAGGAAAACCGGATGCGCCTGATGGTGTTCGGACAGTTTCTGGCAATGCTGGTATCGGCACTGCTGGGCAGCTTCCAGCTGATCGAGGGCGTGACAGATCTGCTGCGTAAGCGCTTTTCTCTGAACACGCTGCTGGTGTTTACCTTTGTGCTGTGCTGTATCGACGGTGTGGTGTGCCTGCACCAGCTGCGCGTGCCCTGCTGTGCTGCGTTCAGCCTGCAGGTGACCATGTCTTTGTGGAGCGCGTACCAAAAACGCAATACCCGGATGGGACAGCTGGATACCATGCGCAAAGCCACCCGGCTGGACAGCATCGGTGTGGCGGAGGACTACCTGGATGAGACAAAGGGACTGCTCCGGGGCGAAGGTCAGGTGGAGCATTTTATGGACACCTATGAGGACGCGAGCCGCCTGGAAAAGGTGCAGGCAGTCTATGCCATCACCGCCGCGTGTATCAGTGTGGCGGTGGGTGTTGTGGCAGGCGTGCTGCACGGTGTCAGCGCCGGCATTCAGGTGGCGGCGGTGACGACCCTGGCGGCGATGCCCGCATCCATGTTCGTGGCGATCTCCCGCCCTATGGCGGTGCTGGAGCGTCGGCTTCATGCCCTGGGCGCGGTGCTGTGCGGCTGGCAGGGCGTGGAAGCCCTCAGCGACAAGGCGTTTTTCCCTATCGACCATAACGACCTGTTCCCGGCGGGTTTTGTAAAGATGAACGGCGTTAAGTTCTACGGCAGCCGCCTGCCCGATGAGATCATCGCATACGCGGCGGCGCTGATCGAAGCCGACGGCGGCTCGCTGGCATCGCTGTTTTCTCAGCTGCTGGACAGCCGCAACGGTATACACTATACTGTGGAGAATTTCCGCGCCTATGAGGGCGGCGGTATCGGCGGCGAGGTAAACGGCGAGCCGGTGCTGGCAGGCACCATATCCTTCCTCAAGGATATGGGCGTGGAGACACCGGAGGGGATCCGGGTCAGCCAGGCGGTGTGCGTGGCGGTGGACGGTGAGCTTTGCGGACTGTTTGCCATTACCTACGATAAAGACAGAGAGGCAGCGGCAGGGATCGCTACCCTTTGTGCCTACCGGGGCTTGAAGCCGGTAATGACTACGAGCGATTTCATGCTGACGGAGAGCTTCCTGCGCAGCAGGTTCAGCATCAATCCCAAGCGGATCGTATTCCCGCAGCGCGGTGAACAGGCGGTTCTGCGGGAAAAAGCATTGGAGCCGGATGTCCCGGCGGCGGCACTGATCACCGGCGAGGGGTTGGCACCCTTTGCCTACGCGGTCACCGGTGCCCGGAGCGTCAAAAACGCCGGAAAGGTGGGCGTCGGGGTGCACATGGCAGGGGGCATTCTGGGAATGGTCATGATGCTGGTCCTTGCGGTCATCGGTGCCACGCAGCTGCTGACACCTGCCAATATGTTCCTGTATGAGCTGATCTGGATGGTCCCCGGTCTTCTCATCACGGAATGGACCCGTTCGATTTGATAAAAAACACGCTGACTGCGTTCCAAGCAGTCAGCGTGTTTCTTATCAAAATATCAGCTGTACTAACACCATGTAAAATACGGTGCCTGCGCCGATAGAAAGCAGGGTGTTGCGTTTCCACAGGTGCAGCAGCGCCACAGCCAGACAGCCCAGAAGCTCCGGGATGCCGTAGGGATATGCAACCACGCTGGTATCCTTCAGGCAGTATACCACCAGCATACCCATAATGGCGCAGGGGAGGACTTTTCCCAGGTACACGATGCTGTCCGGTGTTTTCCGGTCGCCCCGGAAGATCAGAAACGGCGCGAAGCGGGTCGCCATGGTCACCAGGGTCGCAACGGCAACGATCAGTACATTATGCATGTTCCTGCCTCCTTCCGGTCTTTTTGGATATTGTCAGCAGCAGCGCGATCAGCGCCATAGAGGGGATAAGGAAGATTTCCTTGGAGAAGATCAGCAGACACAGCGCAGTTGACATAACGCCGATAATTGCAGGGCGGTGGTCCTTATGGGTCAGCCACTGCTCCACGAACATGGTCACAAACAGGGCGGTCAGAACAAACTCCACACCTTCGAAGCTGATGGGCAGGGCAGCACCCAGGAGATTGCCCAGCACGCAGCCGCAGATCCAGTAGATGTGATCGAGCAGGGTCACCCAGAAGCAGTAGCTGTGGCGGTGCATACCTGCCGGGGGCTGATTTTGGGTCACCAGGGAGTAGGTCTCGTCGGTCAGACCGAAGATCATGTAGTTCTTTTTTACCCCTGCGTCTTTATATGTATCCAGCAGGGAGATGCCATAAAACAGGTGCCGCGCGTTGACCAGCAGTGTGGCGATGGCGGTGCTCAGCAGGGAGGCGTGGCTTGCCAGCAGACTGACAGCCAGGTATTGCCCGGAGCCGGCGAACATGAAAAGCGCCATAAAAAATGCCCAGCCAAAGCCAAAGCCGCTTTCCCGGAGCAAAATGCCGAAGCCCATGCCCAGGAACAGATATCCGGTCAGCACCGGTACGGTGTCCCGAAAAACGGTTTTGAGGAATTGTTTGCGCATAATGTGCCGCCTGCCTTTCTTTGTCTACAGATTATATGCCTTTGCACCGGGGTTGTCAACTTGAAAACCCTTGCTTTTTACTGGGAATGCCGATATAATAGACCTGCAAAGAAGAAACAGGCAGCTTTGATTTTGGGAGGACTGATCGTATTGAAGCAGCAGATCAATGTGTGGGACTATGCCGGACAGATCATGGAAAACATTGGAAAGGGTATCCTTCTAACCACGGCTGCAGAGGGTGAAGTAGATTCCATGACCATCGGCTGGGGCGAGATCGGCGTCCTGTGGGCAAAGCCTGTGTTCACAGTGTTCGTCCGGGAAAGCCGCTATACCAAAAAGCTTTTGGAAAAGAACGGGGAATTTACCATCAATGTGCCCCTGGAAACCGTAGACAAGAACATCCTCACAGTCTGCGGCACCAAGTCCCGCCGGGACATGGATAAAGTAAAGGAGCTGGGGCTGACCCTGGAGGAGGGACAGACAGTATCTGTTCCCGGTATCCGGCAGCTGCCGCTGACCCTGGAGTGCAAGGTCATCTATAAGCAGGACCAGGAGCCGGCGGCAATCCAGCGGGAAAGCTACGAACGGTTCTACGCGGTCGGGACCCGCAATGAGGCAGATCACCACACTGCCTATTACGGGCAGATCACCGCAGCCTATATCATCAAATAAGGAAGAAGTGTACACATGACAAAGATCGGCGTATTTGGTGCAGGTACCTGGGGTATGGCTCTTGCCAGAATGCTTGCAGTCAGCGGACACAGCGTTACCGTGTGGTCCGCCATTGAAAAAGAGATCGATGAACTTTCTGCCACCCGGCAGCACCCCAATCTGCCCGGCATGGTCATTCCGGATTCCATCCGCTTTACCAAGGATATAGAAGCCGTGTGCCGGGGGATGGAGATCTTGCTTTTTGCAGTTCCGTCTACCTTTGTGCGCAGCACGGCACGGAAGGCAGCGCCCTATATTGCAGGCGGTCAGATCATCGTGGATGTGGCAAAGGGCATCGAGGCAGATACCCTGTTTACCATGACCCAGATCATCGAATCGGAGATTCAAAATCCTGCAGTGCCACTGGTGGCGCTGTCCGGACCTACCCATGCGGAAGAAGTGGCAAAGGACCTGCCCACCACCATTGTCTCTGCCTGTAAGGACCTGGCAGCGGCGCAGCGGGTACAGGAGGTATTTTCCAATCACTGTATGCGGGTGTACACCAACGATGATGTTTTCGGCGTGGAGCTGTGCGGCGCGATGAAAAATGTTATCGCCCTGGCATCCGGTATCGCCACCGGCTACGGCTGCGGCGATAATACCAAGGCGGCGCTGATCACCCGGGGAATCGCGGAGATCTCCCGCCTGGGCACGGCTATGGGCTGCAAGGAGGAGACCTTCAGCGGTCTGGCGGGCATCGGCGATCTGATCGTTACAGCCACCAGTATGCATAGCCGCAATAACCGCTGCGGAATGCTTCTGGGTCAGGGCGTGTCCCCGGAGGAGGCTGTCCGGCAGGTAGGCATGGTGGTAGAGGGGCTGAATGCCCTGCCGGCTGCCATGCGGCTCAAGGAGCGTTACCGGGTAGAAATGCCCATCGTCGAAGCAGTGGATGCCGTGGTAAACGGCGGCGTATCCCCTGCTGAGGCAGTGCATCGGCTTATGAACAGAGATCAAAAGCCGGAACATTTCAGCAAGTGAGCATACCGCCCCTGCGGGGGCGGTGCCTTTTTCCGGAAATGTGAACTTTTTTCGTGCTTATTGACACAGTAGAGCACTACTGGTATAATGCCAAAGGAAGGCAGAGCTGCAGCTTTGCGGGGGTTATTCTATGGGTCTTACAGAATTATTGCTCCTGGCGGTGAGCCTGAGCATGGATGCCTTTGCGGTCTCGATCTGCAAGGGGCTTTCTATGAAGAAGGCAACTGTAAAGGCAGGGGTCATCTGCGGTGTGTGGTTTGGCGGCTTTCAGGCGATCATGCCGCTGGTCGGCTATTTCCTCGGCACCATGTTTGCTGCCGCCATTGAAGCGGTGGACCACTGGATCGCCTTTGGTCTGCTGGCTGTCATTGGCATCAATATGCTCAAGGAGGCGTTCGGCAGCGAGTGCGAGGCGCATGACGCGGATCTGTCTGCCAAGACGATGTTCGTCATGGCGATCGCTACCAGCATCGACGCTATGGCTGTGGGAATCTCCCTGGCGATGGCGGGTAATGTGAACATCTTCCTTGCCATTGCGCTCATTGGCACAGTGACCTTTGGGCTGTCCGCTGTGGGTGTAAAGGTGGGCAATGTGTTTGGCAGCCGATTTGAAAGACCGGCGCAAGCTTCCGGCGGAATCATTCTGATCCTGCTGGGGCTGAAGATCCTGCTGGAGCATCTGGGGGTCCTGGGATGATCTGTACACCGAAACGGCTGCGGCTGTGTATCACGCTGCTGACTGTGAACCTTGTGTTTATATGGGGCAATTCCCTGCTGCCCGGAGGCGTGTCAGGTGCCCTGAGCCACTGGCTGCGGGATGTACTTTCCTGGCTGTTTGACAGCACCCAGACATCAGACGGCGGACACGGTCTGCTGCGAAAGCTGGCACATTTCACGGAATTTTGCACGCTGGGGCTGTGCCTGTGCTGGCTGTTTGGAATGCTGCGGCAGAAACAGTGGGAGCGTGTGGCGTTTCCCCTTGGCGCCGGTGTTCTTGCGGCGTGCATTGATGAATGTATCCAGATCTTTGTCCCCGGACGGGGTCCCGGAATTTTGGATGTGGCAATTGATAGCACCGGCGTGATTCTGGGTATCATCATTTTGACCCTGGTACAAAAACATAAATCAAAACGATTGGAGAAAACACTATGAAAAAAATGATCAGCATGCTGTTGGCACTGACCCTGGTGATGGGACTGGCTGCCTGCGGCAATCAAAACGACGCACAGGATACTACCACAGCGCCTATGGATGTACCCGGCAGCGCGCTGGAAGTGCTGGAAACGGTCTGGGCAGCTTATGGGGAGGAGGAGAAATTCCCTGCTGCCGGTGGTGACGCGGAAAGCATGACCATGGACGCACCGGGCAGCTACAGCACAGAAGACGAAGGAATCACCGCTATGTTGCTGGTGCCTGCGGAGGAAACGGCAAAGATCGACAGCGCGGCATCTCTCATGCATGCCATGATGAGCAACTACTTCACCTGCGGTGCATTCCACATGGCTGAGGGCGCGGATGCGGCAGCCTTTGCCCAGACGATGCGTGATGCCATTGCCTCCAACCGCTGGCTGTGCGCCATGCCGGAAGCGATGGTCGTGGCAGTCGTGGGCGGCGAGTATGTGGTAGCAGCATTCGGCTTGCAGGACAATATGGAAACCTTCCAGAACAAGCTGACGGCTGCATATCCGGGCGCGGATGTGAAGTTTAGCGAAGCGATCACCGGTTGATACCGGATAAAAAGCAGCGGAGACCCCGCTGCTTTTTTATATCTACACCTGTTCATGAACACCATAATGTGGTATACTATGCAATATGAATTCCATTTGTCGATTTATTGGTCATTGCGAGGAGCGCAAGCGACGTGGCAATCTCTCGTATACAATGATCCGTACTATATCATAATGCAGCACCTGCCGGTGGCGGTACTTTCTTGTTTCGCCAAGAAAGTACCCAAAGAACGCGACTGGGGGGAGCGACGGGAGCGCCGCCGGGGGCGGGTAAAGCGACCGGAGTGAGTGGCAGCGGTCGATAGCTGACGCTGGCGTTCGCGCCAAGGAAGATATCGGCAACCGCAACAGGCAGCCTCCGTTTGTGGTACCCGGCAAAAGCTGTGCCTGACGAAGCAGGCTTGCTTTGTGCCGGCCACAGCACTTGCTTACCCACTCGGTTAGGCTGCCACAGGCGGCGCTCGTGTGCGCAACCTCCCCAGACCCCACCAGGCGCGCTTCTTCGTTTTTGCAGCATTACACTGGCTGGCGTTCTTCGATACAGTGCTCTTAAGAGGTGCCTACTTTTCAACTACATGGAAACGGGAAGGCTTCTTTAACTGTGCGCTTCGGTTGTCAGACCGATAAATGGGAATTTGACACAGAAAGGATGGTCTGGCGACCATCCTTTCTTTCTACATATGCATCTTAATGGCGGAAATAAGAATATCTCCTGCTACCACCCGGTCTTCAGCTGCAAAGCCTTCAGCAAAATTGTCCGAATAGAGGACCTGGGCATTGGGCGGAAATTCATCATCCCCCTCCCAGACCAGCAGCTGCATGGCGTAGCCGCCGATAAAGTCAAACTGATAGCCTGCGTCCCCATGCTTGAGGGCAATGCCGCCCATTTTCTCGCAGGCTTCCCGAAATTTTCCCACCCGAGTGCCAAAGGTGAACGCCGCCCGGGTCAGCACTCTGCCGGTATAGGGCCTAATATACATCTCACCCCAGGGCATTTCCCGAAAGGTCTTCCAATCGCCGCCCCAGCAAACCGCCTTGCTTTCCAGCAAGTACCGAAGCAGAAAGGTCTGCACGGGCAGCGGACAGGTGGGCGTAATGGCGTATGCCGGATGGCTGATGGTATAGGGCGTACCAAGCAGGTTTACATAAAACGCTTTTCCGTCCCACTGCACATGGGGCAGGCGCTTGACAGCGTCCTGGGGGTCCATTTTCTCGAACAGTCCCAAATAATATTCAAAAGGCACTTCTTCCTTGTGATTTTCGATCTGCATGGCTTTTCTCCTTTACTCCTGCACGCTGCTGGGGAACAGGCTGGCATTGGTATGGGGCAGGAAGCAGGCCGCTACGAAGCTGTCCATGTAGCCGGGATATGTGCTAAGCTCCAAATATGTCATATTCGCCGCCACCTCATGGCACTTGGCGATGGCTGCATCGCTGACCGCCATGGCATAAGCGCCGGTAAGACTGGAATTGCCTATGTAGCAGAATTTCTCCAGCTCCACATCCGGCAGCATGCCGATCTGCACCGCGTTTTTCATATTGATTCCACTGCCGATTCCGCCGGCAACATAGACCCTTTCAATGCACTCAGGGGTCATATCTACAGACTGCAAAAGGGTATCGATGCCGGAATAGATC
>JAZSHB010000103.1:0-10393 GCA_045533015.1 Faecousia sp. | reverse complement strand
CAGCCCCTCCCCTATGGCGCATTCTTTGGGTACTTTCTTGGCGAAACAAGAAAGTACCGCCACCGGCAGGTGCCGCACTACGATATAGTACGAATTATCACATGAGGGGGATTGCCACGGCTTGCAAGCAAGCCTCGCAATGACCAATAAAGCGATAAAACGGAATTTGAAACGGAGAAATATATGCGTGCTGTATTAATAAGAGTAAAGTCTGCGTCGGTCACCATTGAAGGGAAGACTGTGGGCAAGATCGGCAAAGGCTTTTTGATCCTGCTGGGCGTTGGTCCGGAGGATACGGAAGCAGACTGCCGGTATCTGGCAGAAAAAGCCCTGGGGCTTCGGATATTTGAAGACGAAAACGGAAAGATGAATTTGTCTTTGGCGGATGTGGGTGGACAGGTGCTGGTGGTCAGCCAGTTTACCCTTTACGGCAATTGCCGCAAGGGTCGCCGTCCCAGTTTTACCGATGCAGCAGATCCCCAGCTGGGAAACCGGCTGTATGAGCAGTTTCTGACGGAATGTGCTTCCCTGGGATATCCGTCCCAGCACGGGCAGTTCGGTGCGGATATGCAGGTAGAATCTGTCAATGACGGACCTGTGACGCTTATTTTAGATACCCAGCAGCTGCTGGATACACCCCGGAGAGGATGATACCATGGAAATCATTACAAGGAAGGTCGGTTCTTACCAGACCAATTGCTATATTGTCTGGGGGGAGGATTCTGATACCTGCGTGGTGATCGATCCCGGCTATGAGCCGGAGGAGATTCTGGACAGAGTGATCACCACCGGCAGGAAGATAGAAGCGATTCTGCTGACCCACGGGCATTTTGACCATGTAGGCGGTGTCAAAAAAATTGCCGCGGACACCGGCTGCCGGGTCTGGTTATGTAAGGAAGATCTGGACCTAAATCCCATGCTGACGGACGGAGTACTGTACTACACGGATCTGTACGCCGAGGGGGACACGCTCTGGCTGGCAGGGCTTGAATGGAAGGTCATGCAGACCCCGGGGCACACCCCCGGCTGCGTGTGCCTGGCATGTGGGGATGCGCTCTTTTCCGGTGATACGCTCTTTGCCGGCACCTGTGGCAGAACGGATCTGCCCGGTGGCTCCCATTGGGAGATGCAGCAGTCTCTTGCCCGGCTGAAGGCACTGCCCGCAGACCTGCGGGTCCTGCCCGGTCACGGTCATGCCAGCACGCTGGAGGAAGAAAGAAAGTACAATCCGTTCATGCAGGACATATGATGAAATTAACACTTTGGGGTCAAAACGCATGGGTGCTTGGCGGCTGAGAACCGGGGCACAAAGGGCATGGAGATTCTCTTTCATACGACCATCAGTACGAGATTGTTGTGCGGCACCTGCCGGTGGCGGGACTTTCTTGTTTCGCCAAGAAAGGACCCAAAGAATGCGCCATAGGGGAGGGGCTGAGCGATGCGCTCCCGCGCACAAACCGCCCCTCCCCTATGTACCCCTCCTGCGCATCGCCGAAAGTGCTTCTGATATTTGGGGTCTTATTGATAGGGTTGAGCAAAACAATGATGAAATTAACACTTTTGGGTCATGAGGACCTATATGCGGTGGAGCAGCTGTGCATTGCCTTGTTTGGGGTGGATGCCCAGGGAGAAGTGGTTTCCCGGCTGTATAGGGGCAAGACCTGGCTGACCGCGGTGACCACGGTCACGATCGATGAAAAAACCAGCCGTGCTGTACGCCGTCTGCGGACAGCGGAGGAAACGGTACAGCTGCGCCGGCGCATCCTGCAGCAAAGCTTATATCTGGCGGCGGCAGAGCATCTGCCCCAGACACCCCCATGGGGCGCTCTGGCAGGGGTGCGTCCGACCAAGATCACAACAAAACATTTGCTGGGCGGCGGCACGCTTAAGTCCGCGCACCGGCTTTTGCGGGATGTTTACTATGTTTCCCCGGTACGCAGGCAGCTGGCGGTGGACTGCTCTACTTCAACTGTCCGCGCCCATGGTATGATGGACAGGGAGGATGTTTCCTTATATGTGGGCATCCCCTTTTGTCCGACCCGGTGCGCCTATTGCAGCTTTGTCAGCCGCAGCGTGGGGAAACGGACGGAGCTGATCGAACCGTATCTGCAGGCGCTTTTGCAGGAAATCTCTGTGACAGGAAAGCTGATGCGCGCAGCCGGCAGGCATTTGCGTACGGTATACATAGGCGGCGGTACGCCCACGACCTTGTCAGCAGAGCAAATGGCAGTGCTGATGGACGCGGTGACGGATGCCTTTGATATGGAAAGATGTATCGAGTTTACGGTGGAGGGCGGTCGCCCGGATACCCTGGACCCGGAAAAGCTGCGAATCATCCGGCAGCACGGGGCTGACCGTATGAGCATCAATCCGCAGACAATGGTGGATACAGTGCTGCGCGCCTGCGGCAGACCCCACACGGCAGCGGCGGTGCTGGAAAGCTACGAACAGGCGGTGCAAGCCGGGTTTGATGCCATCAATATGGATCTGATCGCCGGGCTGCCAACGGACACGGTGGAGGGCTTCCGGTACTCCTTGGATACGGTGGCGGCGCTGCGTCCTGCCAACATCACGGTACACACCCTTGCGCTGAAAAAGGGAGCAGATCTGTTTGAAAAGAAGGTGGCACTGCCAAACCAGGAGGCGGTGACCCAAATGGTGGACTACGCAGAAACTGTACTGCGAAGCCTTGGCTACAAGCCCTATTACCTGTACCGGCAGAAATATATGTCCGGCAGCTTTGAAAATGTTGGCTGGAGCCGGGATAATCTGGACTGTCTTTATAATATCTATATGATGGAGGAGCTGCATACCATCGTGTCTGTAGGCGGCGGCGGAATGAACAAGGTCAACTTGCCGGACGGAAGCCTGCAGCGATTCCACAATCCCAAGTTCCCGGAACAGTATATTGAGCAGATAGATAGCGTTCTAAAGCAAAAAAAGGAACTGTTCCAACTTCTTTGAATTGACAGTGGACAATGAGGGTGTTTAACTTGTGACACAATCATTGTCAATTGTCCATTACAAAACGAAAGGTAGTTTTTATGGATACATTGATCGCGAATGTTACCGTGGTGACGATGAATGAAAAGATGGATGTGCTGTTTGGTGCATATCTGGGTGTCACGGACGGAAAAATAGCGTATATCGGCAAGGAGGCACCCCAGGAGCAGCCGGCGACCATCATCGACGGTACCGGTATGGTGGCGATGCCCGGACTTGTCAACTGCCATACCCATCTGGCGACTACGGTCATGCGCTCCTTCTTAGACGATGCAGATCGTGCCGAGGCGTTGGAGCAGCAGCTTTTCCGGGAGGATAAGATGGATGCGCGCAGCGCAAAGGCTGCGGCGTTGCTGGGAATTGCCGAATGCCTGCGCTTTGGCATCACCTCTGTATCTGACCTGTACTACTATCCGGAAGCAACTGCCCAGGCAGTGGAGCAGGCGGGCATCAAGGCAAACCTTGCCCTGTCTGCTTATCGGTTTATCGACCAGAATGAGGAATTTGACTTTGAGACGGATGAGCAGTGCGCAGAAGCCTGCCGCCTTGCGGACAAATGGCATGGCTTTGACGGCGGACGCATCCGTATCGACGCAGGCATTTATGCGGAATACACCAGCAACTATAAGCTCTGGGAGGGCTTGGCTGCCTGGGCATATGAAAAGGGCTTGGGTATGCAGCTGCATCTGGCGCAGACCCAGCAGGAGGCAGATGACTGCGCCGAGCGCACCGGTCTGGGACCGGCGGAGCTTCTGGATACCCACCGGCTGTTTTGTGTCAATACCACCGCTGCCGGCTGTGTGGCTTTGACCGAATATGCGCGTCAGCTGCTGGCAAAGCGCAAGGTGAGCGCTGTGGCAACGCCGATCGCCAATGCCAAGGCAGGACTGCCTTCGACCCCTGTAGCGGAGACTGTCAAGGCGGGAATGAATGTAGCCTTGGGAACCGGAGGTGCCATCGAGTGCGGCAACCTGGATATGTTTGAAGTGATGCGCCAGACGGCAATGAATGCCCGGGTCGCCGGGGGCGACGCATCGAAAATGCCCGCGGCAGCGGTGCTGATGATGGCGACTGCCTGCGGCGCCCGTGCCCAGGGACGGCAGGAGGAGACCGGTATGCTCAAGGAGGGCTTTGATGCGGACCTCATCCTGGTGGATTTCTCCGCGCCCCATCTGATGCCCTGTCACGACGTGATGCGCACATTGGTGTTTTCCGCCAAGGGCGGGGATGTTGCCATGACAATGGTCCGGGGCAAGGTGCTTTACCAAAACGGACAGTTCCCCACGATCGATCTGAGCGCGGTGGTCCAGGAGCTGATGACTTATGCAATCCCCCGGCTGATGGAAAAGGAGTAAACAATGGCTGAGAAAAAGCAAACCTTCCTCCACGGTGCGGCGTTGCTGGCACTGGCAACGGCTGTGGTAAAGCTCATTGGTGCGTTTTATAAGATACCGCTGAAAATGATCATTGGCGATCAGGGCTACGGCTACTTTACCACCGCTTATGATATTTACTCGGTGCTGCTGATGATCTCCACCACAGGTCTGCCCATTGCCGTCAGCCGTATGATCAGCCGGGAAAATGCCCTGGGCAACTACAATCAGCTGCGGCGGGTATTTAAGACAGCCCGGGGGATCTTCCTGCTTTTGGGTGTGGTCAGCACCAGTCTGATGCTGATCTTCTCAAAGCAGCTGGCACAGTTCCAGCAGCAGCCCAGCGCCCAGGCGGCGATCATATGTCTGGCACCATGTGCCTTTTTTATGGGAATCATCTCCACCTTCCGGGGCTTTTTCCAAGGGCAGGGGAATATGCGGCCCACTTCCCAGAGTCAGATTCTGGAGGCGGTGTTCAAGTTGGTGGTGGGACTGGGCGCTGCCTATGCCGTTATGCAGTATGCCAGCAGCGTTTCTCTGGCAGCCGGCGGTGCTATTTTAGGTGTCACCACAGGCTGTGCAGTGTCGGCGCTGTTTTTGTACGGGAAATTCCGTGCCGGCTACCGGGAGCTGCCTGCGTCGGAGGACCGGGTTTGGTCCTACGGCAAGACCGCCAAGGGGCTGCTTGCCATTGCGGTACCCATCACCATCGGCTCTGCCGGTCTGCAGCTGCTGACGGTCATTGAGCAGCATCTGTATATGGGGCAGCTGCTGACAGCCTGCGGCTTTTCTCAGGATACAGCGGACACGATGAAGGGCATTTACAGCATGACTATGACAATCTTCAATATGCCCTGCGCCTTTATCATTCCGATCACGGTCAGTGTTATTCCCGCTATCACCAACCATCTGACCCTGCAAAACAACCGGGGCGTGCGCCAGGTGGAGGAGTCCGCGGCACGGGTCACAGGACTCATCAGTCTGCCCTGTGCGGTGGGCTTGTGCCTGCTTGCCCGCCCGATCATGGCGCTGTTGGGTGACTACAGCGGCGAAAAACTGGACCTGGCGGCAAAGCTCATGGCAGTTCTGGGTGTGTGCGTGTTTTTGTACGCCAATATCCAGTATTCCAACGCAGTGATGCAGGCACATGGGTATGCCCATGTCCCAGTGGTGAATATGATCGCTGCCGGCGTGGTAAAATTAGCAGTAGTATACATTCTGACAGGCAATCCCCGGCTGGGAATTCTGGGTGCGCCGCTGGGCGCGCTGTTAGGCTATGCCGCGATCGCGGTTATGAATATGGTGGCGATTCGCCGGGTAGTGCCCCAAAAGCCTGCCATCTTGGGAAATCTCCTCCGTCCGGCGCTGCCGGCTGCTATTATGGGCTGTGCGGTGTGGCTGACCTACTGGGTGCTGACGAAGCTTTTGGGTGCCGATGGCAGCAGGGTATTGCTGTGCGCTGTGCCGATTCTGGTGGGTGTTGCGGTGTATTTTGTGGCGGTGGTCAAGTGTAAAGCCATTACAAGGGATGACTGCCAGCTGCTTCCCAAGGGAGACAAGATCGCGAAATTGCTCCGTCTGTAACAACCCTTTGGCGAAAAAGACGAAAAAACGGTTAGGGCAACGGTGGATTCATTGAAAAATATTAAGATTTTTTCGTAAAATCTAACGAAATATGCCAAAAATGCTTGCAATTTTTATTCTATTATGATACTATGAAATCCCATATGTTAAACTTTATAATGAAAGAGGACGATTTATCATGAACAAGACTGAACTCATTGCTGCAGTTGCCGAAAAGACCGGCATGACCAAGAAGGACGCAGAGCGCGTCATCAACGCTACCTTCGAGACCATCACCGCCAGCCTGGTCAAGGGCGACAAGGTGCAGGTTTCCGGTTTCGGTGGCTTCGAGGTCAAGGCTCGCGAAGCTCGCGTTGGCCGCAACCCCCGCACCAAGGAGACCATCCAGATCCCCGCTACCCGTCTGCCCGCTTTCAAGGCTGCCAAGGCTTTGAAGGACGTTGTTGCGAAGTAAGAAATTCCTATGCGACTTGACAAGTATCTGAAGGTCTCCCGTTTGATCAAGCGTCGGACGGTTGCCAATGAAGCCTGTGACAACGGTCGTATCAGTGTGAACGGGCGAGTGGTCAAGGCCAGCTACGATGTCAAGGTAGGCGACCGGATCGAGATCGCCATGGGCACAAGAACTGTGGCGGTGGAAGTAGTTCAGGTGGCAGATAATGTCCGCAAGGACGATGCCGGAGCTATGTACAAAGAGATCTGAATAAGAAGCACGCAGCCAAATGGCTGCGTGCTTTTTTATTATGCACCGAGCAGTTGTTTAACGGCACATCATATCCCGTGGGCGCGGCGGTTTTCCAGGTGCCCGGAGTGGATCACCGGAGGCTTGGGGTCAATGGCTTCCTCAGTAATAGGGGTTTTTTCGTCCTTTTTCACGGTATCGCCTCCTTTTTCTTATTTTGTACCGAAGGGGAAAGATTATGCTATGCACCTGTGGAAAATTGTGGTAGAATAAAAAAAGGGTGACGCAATGGAGAAGCTGCTGAAGTACATTCGTCCGCATTTTTGGTATATTTCTGTCACGCTGGCGATCAAGTTTGCAGCGACCTATTCTGAGCTGGGGATCCCCAGTCTTATGGAGACGATGCTCGATGACAAGGTCCCTGCGGGACAGATGAGCTAGATCTATCTTTATGCCGATCATCAAGGGGCTCTCTACGATCCAGGCGGCAGACAATATTTTGGTGCTGGATGCCGGACAGGTGGTAGAGCAGGGCACCCATGACAGCCTCATGGCGCAAGAGGGCGTTTACTGTAAGCTTTATCAGGCACAGTTCGATGCGGTGGATTAGCAGGCGGTCCAGGTGTGTTTCCTCGGTTTTGTCGAAAAATATTTTCCTATTTTCTTTTTGGGGAAACTGTGGTACACTAAGAATATAGGGGGCGCATTCCCCTCTGAGCCTATACAAAGGAGGCGTTCTTATGAAGAAAACTGTTTTTAAGGGCATGGCAACAGCCATGGTCACACCTATGACTTCCACCGGTGTGGACTATGATACCCTTGCAAAATTTATCGATTTTCAGCTGGAGAACGGAATCAACGGTCTTGTAGCGGTGGGCACTACCGGCGAAAGTGCCACCCTGTCTCCGGCAGAGCGTAAAGAGGTCATTCGCTTTACAGTCAAGCGGGTAGCGGGCAGAGTGCCTGTGATCGCCGGTACGGGCACCAATAACACGGAGCATGTGCTGGAATTTACTCGCAGTGCCTGCGGTGACGGCGCGGACGCAGTGCTGGTGGTGACCCCCTACTACAACAAGGCAACTCAGGGCGGTCTTTTCAAGCATTTTTCCATGGTGGCGGACGCAGCGGAAAAGCCGGTCATCATGTACAATGTTCCCAGCCGCACAGGGTGCAACCTGGCAGCGGATACGGTGGCACAGTTGGCGGAGCATCCCAATATCGTGGGACTGAAGGAAGCTTCCGGCAACATGGCACAGGTGGTGCAGATCGCGCAAAAGTGCGGGGATAAGCTGGATATTTATTCCGGTGAGGACGGCATCGTAGTGCCCATCATGTCCATTGGCGGTAAGGGCTGTATCAGCGTGCTGAGCAATGTAGTGCCGAAGCTGGCAGTGGAGATGACCGACCGGTTCTTTGCCGGGGATGTGGCAGGGGCGGCAGAGCTTCAGTGCCGGACGCTGCCGCTGATCGACGCGCTGTTTTCGGAGGTCAACCCGATTCCTGCAAAGGCAGCGGTGGCAGCGATGGGCTTTGGAGAGGAATACCTGCGGATGCCCCTGACACCCATGGAAAGCGCCGCCCGTGAAAATCTTTACGCGCAGATGCGCAGACTGGGAGTTTTGAAATGAGAGTGGTGCTGTGCGGCGCAAATGGCGCTATGGGCAAGCTGATCGGGGATATCCTGGGCGACGCGGTCGTGGGCAGAGTGAGCCTGGACGGTGAAAACGGCGTTGCCAGAACCTTCGGGGAGCTGGGAACGGTGGACGCGGATGTGGTCATCGATTTTTCCCATCACAGCGCCGTAGGGGATGCCCTGGCGTATGCCAGGGGAATCGGCTGCGCGGCAGTTGTGGGTACGACCGGTCACAGCCGGGAGGAAAAGCAGCTGATCTACAGTGCAGCGGAGCAGATCCCGGTGTTTTACAGCGGCAATATGAGCCTTGGCATAGCGGTTTTATGTAAACTGGCAGCCCAGGCGGCAGCCTCCTTCCCCGAGGCGGATATCGAGATCGTGGAGGTGCATCATAACCGAAAGGTGGATGCCCCCAGCGGTACGGCGAAGATGCTGTTTGACGCGGTGCAGTCTGCCCGCCCGGAGCTGATCGAGCATTGCGGCAGAGCCGGTGAAGGAAAGCGCGTTGCCAACGAGGTGGGAATTTCCTCTGTGCGCATGGGCAATGTGGTCGGCATTCATGAAGTGCATATTTGCACCCCCAGCCAGCAGCTTACCCTGCGCCATGAGGCAGGCAACCGAGGGATGTTTGCCGAGGGCGCGGTGGATGCGGCACGGTTCCTTATCGGTAAAAAGCCGGGGCTTTACACCATGACAGAGCTTCTGGAGGAAAATAAGTGAAGATCACCTACATGAACGGTGCGGGCAATGATTTTATGGTCATGGATGTCCGGGGGCAGATCTTGGACTTACCCAGCCTGGCAAAGCAGCTGTGCGCCCGGAACGGCGCGGACGGCTTTATGGCACTGGATGTGTCGGAAAAGGCGGATTTTCGTCTGCATTTTTACAATTCCGACGGATCCCGGGGCGAAATGTGCGGAAACGGTGCCCGGTGCATTTGCAAATATGCCTATGATCTGGGGATCGTGGGGGATACCATGACCGTGGAGACCGACGCGGGGCTTGTTCCCGGCTGGCGGCTGGGGGAAGAACGCTACCGGGTGCAGCTGAATACGCCCAGCGTACTGGCGCTTTCCCGAAGGGCAGACGCTGCGTATGTGGAGCTGGGCGATCCGGGGATTCCCCACAGCGTGACGGAGATTCCCGGCTTGACCTTTGACCAAAAGGACGCGCTGCGCCCCATGGCGCGGCAGCTGCGCTTTGCGCCGGAATTTCCCAAGGGCGCGAATGTGAATTTCTATCACCGGCTGGACGACGCAACAGTACGGGTGCTGACCTATGAACGGGGCGTGGAGGACTACACCCTTGCCTGCGGTACCGGCTGCGGCAGCGTCGCGGCAGTGCTGTGGACAAAGGGGCAGCTGCCGGGCAGTGTGATGCATGCCCAGGTCCCCGGCGGTGCGCTGACGGTGACGGTGACGGGGAACGGCAGGGTGGAGACCTTACTGCTGGAAGGACCGGCACAGACGATAGAGATATTTGAAATATAAAAAGGGCGTGTTGCAAAATAGATGCAACACGCCCTAAAACTACGCATATTTCTACACCCTGCACATGTAGGGGCGGTCATCGACCGCCCGCGGGCGACTAGTAGTCGCCCCTACGAATATTTCTACATTCTGTGCATGTAGGGGCGGCCATTGACCGCCAGCTACGAATTTTATCGATAAATTTCCTGCATTTGCAACAAGCCCTCTTTTGTTTTACAGCTTATTTGGTTTGTCTGCGTTGTTTTTGAGCCAGTCCTTGATGATTTCTTCTACAACAAATGAAATGGACCACTTTTTCTCGGCAGCGATTTTTTCCAGAGCCTTTTTGATTTCCGGGTCCGTTCGGAACGAAATGTGTTCTATCTTTTTCATGTACATCACCCTATATACATGGTATACCTTTTAGGTTGACAAAGCTATGTCTACATTGTATACTTTGGATACAAAGGAGGGATTATACATGAAAAACCAATTTATTTTAGATGTCTACGATGCCCTGCAGGGGCATCTTCCGGAGGGCGATCCGGTTCCGGGCATCGAAAATGCATTTGCTGATGGGCGATTATGTGCGCAGCTGTATGGGCAGGTGTATGATGCCGAGCGACGGCTGGAGCAGCGGCTGGGGGTA
>JAZSHB010000087.1:0-12790 GCA_045533015.1 Faecousia sp. | reverse complement strand
GCGATCAGCGCGTCGCAGACCTCCTGGGCGCTGGTCAGCGCAGACTTGCCAACGCTGTTTGCCAGCTTGCCGATATATTCTGCAAAGCCGGGCTTGTGGATGTTCATTGCCTTGTCGGGACGGAAAGAGGGGCAGACCTTGCCACGAATGGTGTCATCCGCTGCGGTCTTTTCGTGCCATTGCAGATCGTCGATAGGATCGTCGGTAGTGCCGATAAAGGCGACATTCGCCTTGCGGATCAGACCCCGGGCGGTCATGTCCGGATCGTCGCGCAAAAGCTTGTTGCAATGCTCCCAGATCCGGGGTGCGCTTTCCACGGTCAGCGGCTCGTTGACGCCGAAGAACTGCTGCAGCTCCAAATGACACCAGTGGTACATGGGGTTGCCGATCGCCATTTCCAGTGCCTCTGCCAGCTTCAGAAAACGCTCGTAAGCAGGCTTATTGCCGGTCACATATTCCTCGGGTGTACCGTTGGCACGCATCATACGCCACTTATAGTGGTCGCCCGCAAGGACACCGTTTTCGTCCACACCGCCCAGCCAGACTTCCACCAGATTGTCGAACCGACGGTCCTCGTAGATCTCTCTGGGATTTAAGTGGCAGTGGTAGTCAGCCAGAGGCATATGCTCTGCGTAGTCATGAAACAGATGCTTTGCGGTCTCTGTTTCCAGCAAAAAATCCTTGTCCATAAATGCTTTCATTGATACAAACCTCCATAGTAGCTTAGGGGTGGACGGATATAGCGCTCATGGCTGGTAGGTGACGGGCGGGCATAAACGCCGGAAACGAGACCCAGCATCGTATACAGAGAGATCAGGGACGAGCCGCCGTAGCTGATGAAGGGCAGCGTCAGACCGATAACGGGCATAACGCCCATGCACATACCCACATTGATGACCACCTGGAAGATCAGCGCCGAGGCAGCCCCAAAGCATACCATGCGCCGCAGGGTATCCTGGCTGCGCACGCCTACCCAGATACACCGGGCGATGATCGCACCCAGCAGCAAAATGACCAGAACACAGCCCACAAAGCCCAGCTCCTCGCCAATGGCAGAGAAAATATAGTCCGTATGCTGGGCGTTCAGCGCGCCGTAGGTCTGGGTACGGTTACCCTGGAACAGTCCCTGTCCGGTCAGACCGCCGCCGGTAAGGGAACGCAGGGAGCGAACCGTATGATACAAAGGACCGGTGCCGTTGGCATCCAGAGAGGGGTTGAAAATAACCTGAATACGCAGCTTCTGATAATCTGCCAGGAGGAAGTTCCACAGGATCGGGAAAGCGATGCCAATGCCGATAATGGCTGCGGCGAACCACAGAAGGCTTACGCCCCCGGAAAATGCCATACCGATAAAAATAAACACAAAGACCAGGGAGATGCCCCAGTCACCGGAGATGGCAACATTGAGCAAAAACAGCAGTCCCAGATGCAGAGCCATGTGCAGGACCGAGGGGATAGAGGAAAGCTTGTTCTGGTGGGAAGCCATGACTGATGCCATGATCAGCACAAAGGTGATCTTGCAGATCTCCGCAGGCTGGATATCAAAGGGAAGGAAGGGGAAGCTCAGCCAGCTTCGGTTACCGCCCAGGGTCTGACCAAAGGGAATCAGCATAAGCAGCAGGGCGGTATTAAAGATCACCAGAGCAGAGCGATGCTCTGAGAAAAATTCTGTGTCGATGGAGGACACGGCAACATATATGACAACACCGGCGATGGCAGCGCCGATCTGGACCACAAGGAAGCGCAGGGAGCCGGAGGCACTGGCGTTTGTGGCGCTGGCGATCATCAGACAGCCAAAGGCTGTTGCAACGACGCATAAAAGCAGTAAAATAAGATCGCCTTTACGAAAGGCATCGGAAAATTTTTGCAAATAGCGACGCACGCCGTCACCTCCTTTTCGCTTATTGTAGCACTAAAAACGCAAAAAGTAAACTGACAAATAATTGACAAAAAACGGACACAGCCGAGGCTGTGTCCGTTTGCGTTTTAGGCTTCGTAGATCGCCTTGCAGGCGCGCATGGTCATATAGCAGTCCAGTTTGCTTACCAGCTCCATGGGAGCGTGCATACACAGAACAGGAACACCTGCGTCTACAGTGACGATGTTGCGGTTTGCCATATATGCGGCAACGGTGCCGCCACCGCCCTGGTCCACCTTACCCATGGTCGCGGTCTGCCACGGAACACCTGCGCCGTCCAGCACAGAGCGCACATGGTACATCGCCTCAGCGGAGGCATCGCTGGCACCGCTTTTACCCCGGGCACCGGTGTACTTACAGATGGCGATGCCGTAATTGAGCATACTGCTGTTGCGGCGGTCGCAGGTTTCGGCAAAGTTGGGGTCAAAGGCGTTGGTCACATCCGCGGACAGGCAGAAGGAATTTTCATAGCACCGGTTCAGGCAGCTGCCTGTGGCATCGCACAGATCCTGCATGAAGGTGTCGAAGGCGTGGCTCTGCATGCCGGAAACACCTACGGAGCCGATCTCTTCTTTGTCGGCAAGGATGCACACAGCGGTATGCTTGGGGGTGTCCAGTGCGAACATTGCTTCGATCTGGGCGTAGGAGCAGACCCGGTCATCGTGACCGTAAGCACCCAGAAGACTCCGGTCCAGACCCACCTCCCGGCACTTGCCGGCAGGAACGATCACAAGCTCCGCACTGCTGAAGTCCGCTTCCACGATGCCGTACTTTTCGTTAAGAAGCTTCATAATATTGAGCTTTACCAGCTCCGAGCCCTCGCCGGTCAGAGGTTCTGTGCCCAGAATCACATTCAGCTGTTCTCCCGCGATGCCCTCTGCAAGGGTCTTCTTCATCTGATCGGCGGACAAATGCACCAGCAGATCGGAGACCACCAGAATCGGATCGCTGTCGTCCTCGCCAATGGTCACGGTAACGGTAGTGCCGTCCTTGCGGCAGACCACGCCGTGGAGCGCCAGGGCGACGGTGGGCCACTGATATTTTTTGATGCCGCCGTAGTAGTGGGTCTTGAAGTAGGCGATCTCCGCATCCTCGTACAGGGGATTGGGCTTGAGGTCCATTCTGGGGGAATCCGTATGGGCGGCGCAGATATTGGCACCTGCGTTCATGCTCTCACTGCCGATGACTGCCAGCAGGATACTCTTGTCCCGGTTGTTTCTGTAGACCTTGTCACCGGGCTTTAAGGCTTCGCCGGGAATCAGGGGCTTAAAGCCCTGTGCCTCGGCTGCGGCAACGGTCCATGCTGTTGCTTCACGCTCAGTCTTACACGCATCCATGAAAGCGCTGTAGCGCTTGCAGTACTCATTCATTTCGCCCCGCTGGGCGTCGGTGAGCTTGGTGTAGCCGTTCTTGGGGGCTGCCAGCAAGCTGCTGCGAAGTTCTTCGTTCGTCATACATTTTCTCCTTTGCTTTTTTCTTTCATTATACCCTGTTCGGAGAAAAACGCAAGGCATTTCTTCCGAAAAACCTCCGGAGTGCTGTCATTGACAAGAGTAAAGTCGCAGCGCCGGGAAAACTCCTCACAGGATGGCTGCGCCTGTATCCGCGCCAGGGCGTAGTCCCGGTCAATGCTGTCCCGTGCCATTAGCCGGGCAATCCGGGCTTCCTCGGGGGCGGTGACCGCCACGGTTAGTTTACATAACTCGTTCAAACCGCTTTCAAACAACCCGATGGCATCGATGGCGGCACGCGCCGGCGCGTTCTGCAGGCGGCGCAGGACCTCTGCTTTTACAGCACCGTGGGTCAGTCGGTTCAGATCCGCCAGGGCAGCTTTGTCGGAAAATACGAGACTGCCCAGCTTTTTGCGCTGCAGCACCCCCTGTTCCACCACACCGGGAAACCGGTCGCCAATGGCAGAGAGCAGGGCGGTGTCGGTCTGGAGCAGTTCATGGTAGATCGCGTCGCAGTCCAGGACCATGCCGCCCAATTCCCGGACGATTTCCAAAAGCGTGGTCTTACCGCAGCCTGTGCCGCCGGTGATTCCGATGATCATGGCAGTTCCTCCGCATCGACGATTTGAAAGGCAGCCGCCTTTTTTAGCCTGTTCTGTACTGCATAGGCGACCCCACCCCCTACGGGGCACCGGGCATAGACTTTTGTGACTTTTGGGTCATCCAGCTCTCGGAGGGCGGCAAACAGCCCGGCAGAGAGGGTCAAAGCATCTGCCTCCTGCCCGTAGGCAAGAGGGTCGCAGCCGTCGTAGAGCGCCAGCTCCTCGACAAAGCACAGCACCCGGTCGCCGGGGGCGTAATGGGAACGGATATAGCTTGCGGCTTTTTCCCGGCTGCCGGCAACGATGACCACCTGACACTGAGGGGCGTAGTGGCGATATTTCATGCCCGGAGCCTTGACCACCGCGTCTTTATCGATCTGGGCGGTGACAGCCTTGTCCACCACCAGATCCCCCAGAACCTCCAGAAGCTGTTCCGGGGTGATCCCGCCGGGGCGAAGCAAACGGGGGCGTTCTTCCGTCAGATCCACGATGGTGGATTCCACACCCACCCGGCAGCTGCCCCCGTCTACGATCAGCGGAATCTTTCCGTTGTGATCGTCCAGCACATGCTGGGCGGTGGTGGTGGAGGGCTTACCGGAAATGTTGGCTGAAGGCGCGGCGATGGGCACGCCGGCAAGCCGGATGATCTGCCGTGTCACGGCGTTGTCCGGACAGCGCACTGCCACAGTGGGAAGCCCGGCAGTGGTGCACTTGGGGACGCAGTCCCGGGCAGGCAGCACCATAGTTAGCGGACCGGGCCAAAATTTTTTTGCCAAACGGTAGGCGGATGGGGGGATATCCCGGCAAAGGGAATCCAGCTGTGCTGCGTCAGCAATATGCAGGATCAGCGGGTTGTCCTGGGGGCGACCCTTGACTGCAAATATCTTGGCTACCGCATCGGGATTCAATCCATTGGCACCAAGACCGTACACAGTCTCTGTCGGCAGTGCCACCAGACCACCGGTTTTGATGATTTCCGCAGCTATAGCAGGCGTCTGTACATCTTCTGCGGACAATAGTAAGGTTTTCATACCTGTACCTCGAAAATTTTGAAATACAATAGGATTGTCCTTTGATTTTAATGCAAAACAATAGAATTTTCAACTTTCAATTTTACATTAAAAAAGTAGATGCAACAGCATCTACTTTTTTTAATATTAAACAGTGGGCTGGTTAGCTGCCTCGATGATCTGAACGAACTTCTCGGGAACCAGGGAAGCGCCGCCGATCAGACCGCCGTCGATGTCGGGCTGTGCCAGCAGCTCGAAAGCGTTCTTCTCGTTCATGCTGCCGCCATACAGGATGGAAATGGCGCGGGCATTTTTGGACGAATACAGCTTGCGCACAACAGCACGGATGCTCTCACAGACCTCCTCTGCCTGCTCGGGCGTGGCAGTTCTGCCGGTGCCGATCGCCCAGATGGGCTCGTAGGCAATAACTACCTTGCGGATCTTGTCCTCGGGGACATTCTGCAGACCCAGCTTGATCTGCATGGCGATCCACTCGGCGGTGACGCCTGCCTCACGCTGCTCCAGGCTTTCGCCGCAGCACATGATGGGGGTCAGACCGGCTTCCAGAGCCGCCAGGACCTTGGCGTTGACCTCTGCGTCCGTTTCACCCATGGCGCGGCGCTCAGAGTGACCGATGATCACATATTTGCAGCCGGCATCTACCAGCATATCCGCAGCGATCTCACCGGTATAAGCGCCGGAGGGATTGGGGTTGACATTCTCCGCACCGATGCCCACACGGGTCTCACGCATAGCGCGTACAGCGGCAGGAATGCATACCGCGGGGACGCACAGCGCGATATCACACCAGCGACCCTTAGGCAGGATGGACTTCAGCTGCAGCATGAACTCCTTGGTCTGGGTGGGCGTCTTGTTCATCTTCCAGTTGCCGGCAATGACAGTCTTACGATACTTTCTGTTCATTTTTTCTTCTCGCCTTATATATGTACATCGCTTTGCGATGCGGTATTACAATGTTATGTTGGGGTCGCAAAAATATGTAAGGGAGGGTCTTGACCCTCCCTAAAAACATAGATAGAAAGTGGTCTTGCAAGGGAGAGTTGAGCCTCTCCCTTACAGCATAACGGTTAAATTACTTGTCCTGCAGGCAGGCGATGCCGGGCAGTTCCAGACCTTCCAGGAACCCCAGAGAGGCACCGCCGCCGGTGGAGATATGGGTGATCTGGGATGCAAAGCCCAGCTGCTCGCAGGCAGCTGCACTGTCGCCGCCGCCAACGATGGTCACAGCCTCGCTGTCAGCCAGAGCTTGGGCAACAGCAATGGTGCCCTTTGCCAGAGTGGGGTTTTCGAACACGCCCATAGGACCGTTCCAAACAACGGTCTTGGCGTTCCGGGCAGCCTCAGCAAACAGAGCGCGGGTCTTTTCGCCAATGTCCAGACCCATCTTATCTGCGGGGATGGCATCGGAATCGACGGTCTCCACGGCGACCTCCCCGTCAATGGGGTTGGGGAAGGCAGATGCCACGACGGTGTCGATGGGCAGCAGCAGGTTGACACCCTTCGCTTCTGCCTTTGCCATCATTTCCTTGCAGTAGTCGATCTTCTCGGAATCCAGAAGGCTGGTGCCGATGCTGTAGCCCTTGGCAGCCAGGAAGGTATATGCCATGCCGCCGCCGATGATCAGAGTGTCTACCTTTTCCAACAGGTTATTGATAACATTGAGCTTGTCGGAGACCTTGGCGCCGCCCAGGATCGCCACGAAGGGACGCTCGGGGTTTGCCAGCGCCTTGCCCATGATGGAAACTTCCTTCTGGACCAGGTAGCCGGAGACGGCGGGAAGGTAGTCGGCGACACCGGCGGTGGAGGAGTGAGCCCGGTGGGCAGTGCCGAAGGCATCGTTGACAAAGATATCAGCCAAGTCGGCAAGGGCTTTGCTCAGTTCGGGGTCGTTCTTGGTCTCGCCCTTGATATAACGGGTGTTTTCCAGCAGCATCACATCGCCGTCGCGCAGTGCAGCAGCCTTTGCCTTGGAGTCCTCACCGGCAACATCCGCTGCCATGATGACCTCTTTGCCCAGAAGTTCGGAGATCCGCTGGGCGACTACCTTCAGGCTCAGCTCGGGCTTCCACTCACCCTTGGGCTTGCCCATGTGGGAGCAGAGGATGACCTTGGCACCGTGGTTTACCAGGTACTCGATGGTGGGCATGGCGGCGACGATCCGCTTGTCGGAAGTGATCTTGCCGTCCTTGGTGGGGACATTAAAATCGCAGCGGCACAGGACACGCTTGCCGGCTACCTCAATGTCTTCAATGGACTTTTTGTTGTAGTTCATTTTTACTCCTCCATGTTCATAAATATGTTCTAAAATTGATTTTTCATTTTTCCATATGCTGTCAGTCCGGGGAAGTCCAGCTGACGCAGGGCTTCATAGACTGTGATCGCAACGCTGTTGCTCAGATTGAGGCTTCTTGCTTCGGCACGCATGGGCAGCCGGATGCAGCTGTCCCGGTGAGATTCCAGGAAATCTTCCGGAAGGCCCTTGGTCTCCTTGCCGAAAAACAGGTAGCAGCCGTCTTCAAACTGTGCCTGGGTGTAGGACAGGGGCGCTTTGGTGGAAAGACACCACATTTGTCTGACATCGTTTTTAGAAAAGAAATCCTGCAGGCTGTCATAGTCCCGGACATCCACCAGATGCCAGTAGTCAAGACCGGCACGCTTGACGGCTTTATCAGAAATGTCAAAGCCCAGGGGGCGGATCAGATGCAGCCGTGCGCCGGTAGCGGCACAGGTCCGGGCGATATTGCCGCAGTTTTGCGGGATCTCCGGCTCGACCAGAACAATGTTGAGCATTTTCTTCACCTCAGCCTAAATATTGTAGTCCAAAAGCCTGGTAAAATCAATCCAAAAAATACAATAATTTTTATATTTACATAGTATTCACATAAAAAATGCGGAAAAAGACGCAAATTTGTGGAAAATTTGCAGGGTTGGAGAAAATAACGGCCCGGTCGGTTTGGGTTTATGCAGCTATGCATAAAAAATATTCGGAAAATTATGAGGATATTAATTAAAAATCGGTGGAAAAAACACGAAGTGTGTGCTATACTGGTGAAAATCATACTCTTGACCCGGAGGGACTTCCCGTGAAACAGGAAATAATCAGAAAGAGAAGATTGGCAGTATTAGCAGCAGCGATCACCCTTGGTGCGAACCTGCTGTTTTTCCTGATGGTTTTTTTGGCGAGCCGTTATGATAATATCTCGTTGGATCAGCTTCTGTACCAGATGCAGACCTCCATATCCGGCACCAACAGCGATTTCGCCTCCAGTGCGGTGCTGACGGTGGGGGGCTTGGGTACGCTGGCAGCGGTGCTGGAAATCGCGGCGTACTGGCTGCTGTCCGGTGCGGCAAAGGACGCACTGCCCTCCTGGAAGCGGTATGCAAAATACTGTGCAGGAAAGACCTGCTGTTTTTTCAGCCGCCGGGCATTGCCGCTGTCGCTGGTATTGCTGCTGACCGCTTCCTTAGCCTTTGGTACGCGACTGGAGGTGTTCTCCTATGTTGGGAACCGGGTCACGGAGTCGGACTTTATCGAGGATAACTATAAAGATCCGGAGCAGGTGAACCTTACCTTCCCGTCGCAAAAGCGCAATCTGGTGTATATCTATCTGGAGAGCATGGAAAACACCTTTGCCCAGAAGGGCGTCTGCCAGACTATTCAGGATGACTACATCCCCGAGCTGACCCAGCTGGCAAGTGACAACATCAACTTCTCCCATACTGCCGGATTGGGCGGCGCGCTGTCCTATGATGGAACTACCTGGACCGCAGCGGCACTGGTGACACAAACCTCCGGCGTGCCGATCAAGGTGTCCCTGATAGAGGAGGAATACGGCAAGGAGGATGTCTATATGCCGGGGGTAGTTACCCTGGGCGATATCCTGCAGGCGCAAGGCTATGAGCAGGTTTTCATCATGGGCTCCAACGCGGAGTTTGCCAACCGGGATGCTTACTTTACCACACATGGCGGTTATGATATTTTAGACACCAATGCGCTGAAGGCTGCAGGGCGATTGGAAGAGGATTACGAGCAATGGTGGGGCTACGAGGATGAAAAGCTGTTTGCCTATGCCAAGGAGGAGCTGACCCGGCTGTCACAGACCGGCAAGCCCTTCAATCTGACATTGCTGACGGCGGATTCCCATTTCCCTGACGGCTATGTCTGCCGTCTGTGCCAGCAGACCTATGCGGAGCAGTATGCCAATGTGCTGCGCTGCAGCGCCATCCAGGTCTACGAATTTATTTCATGGCTCCGGCAGCAGCCCTTCTACGAAAATACCACAGTCGTCCTAAGCGGTGACCATCTGACGATGGATCCGGAATTTTTGAAGGATATTGACGAAAATTACGTCCGCACCGTTTACAACTGCATCATCAATGCGCCGGTAGAGCCTAGCTGGGAGAAGGAGCGTCAGTTTGGCACCTTCGATATGTTCCCAACTACTCTGGCTGCCCTGGGTGTGCAGATCGAGGGAGACCGTCTGGGCTTGGGAACGAACCTGTTCGGCGATATCCAGACGCTGACAGAGCAGTACGGCTATGAAGCCCTCAACGAGGAGCTGCAGAAAAAATCCCCGTTTTACGAGACCAGATTCTTTGGTAAAGAAGAGTAATATCGCGCAGGTTCAAAAAAGGTCGTTGCGAATTGTGTGTGCATAAATAAGCCCCCCTGCTTTTCGGTAGAAAAGCAGGGGGGTTCGTTTATGGCAGATGAATGTCGATTCCGTTGCGGACCTGCATGAACAGCTCCTCCATAAGGCGGGTGGTCTGCCGTGCAAGGGGGACGTAGCCGTCGCCCCGGTCTAGGGTCTCCTCACTGGGGTATGCCACAGGATCGGTTACCACCTCAGGGTCCATATATTCCTTGGCGGCGGATTCCGGTGTGCCGTAGCAGATCCAGTCCATGTTGCCCCCGGCGATCTCCGGGTCGCACAGGAAGTTGATAAAGGTCTCCGCGGCCGCCTTGTTTTTGCTGCAGGTGGGGATGCACATGGCGTCAATGAATACATTGAAGCCCTGGTCCTGGGGCAGATAGAAGCAGAGGTTTTCGTTTTCCTCAGCCATGGTCAGATAATCACCGGCATAGTAGGGGGCGATCCACGCCTCCTCATTTTCCATCAGATCGAAGACCTGATCCATGATATACTGCTGTACCACCGGACGCTGCTGGGCAAGCTTCTGTGCACAGGCAAGCAGCGCCTGGGGGTCTGTGGTGTTGATATCGTAGCCCAGCAGACACGCAGTGATGCAGAAGGCATCCCGGGAGTTATCGAACATCAATATTTTATCCGCGTACTTTTCGTTCCACAAAAGCTCCCAGCCTGTCACATCTGCCTCGTCCACATACTTGGCGTTATAGATGATACCCATCGTTCCCCAGGAGTAGGGGACGGAATATTTGTTTTCCGGGTCGTAATCCGTATTGCGGAATCTCTGGTCAATATACTGATAGTTGGGGATGTTGTCAAAATCCAGCTCCAGGAGCATCCCTTCGTTGATCAGCCTGCCCACCATATAGTCCGACGGGATGATGACATCCACAGTGATGCCGCCGCCGACCATTTTGGTGTACATGGTCTCGTTTGAGTCAAAGGTGACATAGTTGACCTTAATGTCGGGGTAGCGCTCCTCGAACAGGGCGATCACATCGATACAGCCGTCGTCACCCTCGGAGATATACTGCCCCCAGTTGTAGACATTGATGGTAACGGCATCGTCGGTCTTGGCGCAGCCACAGACTGTGAGCATCAGCGCACAGACGCACAGAAGGCAGATCCATTTTCTCATGGCTTAACCTCCTTCCGCATGCGGTCATGCTTATCCTGCCGCAGTTGCAGCAGGTTCATGACGACCATCAGCACGAAGATCAGCGCGAACAGCAGGGTAAACATGGCGTAGATCTTGGGCTGAAGCTGCTTTTTGGTGTAGTTGTAGATCTCCACAGGCAGGGTGATGAAGTCCAGACCTGTGACGAAATAGCTGATGACAAAATCATCCAGGCTCATGGTAAACGCCATGATGGCACCGGAAATGACGCCGGGCATGATCTCCGGCAGGGTCACCTTGAAAAAAGACTGCAGGGGCGTGCAGCCCAGGTCCATGGCAGCCTCCACCAGAGAGTGGTCCATCTGCTGCAGCTTGGGCATCACATTCAGAATCACATAGGGAAGATTGAAGGTGATATGGGCGATCAGCAGGGTCCAGAAGGTCAGGCTGTTCCGCTGTCCCAGAAGCTTGCTGCCGATGAATACGAACAGCAGCGACAGGGAAATGCCGGTGACGATATCGGGGTTGGTCATAGGGATGTTGGTCAGCCCCATAACGGTGCTGCGCAGCCGCGGGCGCAAGCCACGGATGCCCACAGCAGCCACCGTACCGAATACTGTGGCGATGGCACTTGCCAGGATGGAGATGATCAGAGAGTTACCCAGCAGCGTCAGCAGACTGCGGTCACGGAAAAGCGCCGCGTACTGCATAAAGGTGAAGCCTTCAAACTGGGTCACATCCTTGCCTACATTGAACGATGCTACGACCAGCACCGCCATGGGCGCGTACAGAAAAATGAAGATCAGCACGGTGATGGCGCGGTTGAACTTTTTCATACCACCACACCGCCTTCCTTCTCGCCGCCGAAGCGGTTCATGATGCCGGTGCACACAAACACCAAGATCATCAGCAGCAGGCTCAGGGCAGCACCCATATTGGCGTTATCGCCCTGCTTGAACTGCCGTTCGATGATATCACCGATGAGGACGATATCGGTGCTGCCCAGCTTGTTGGAAATATAGAAGGTGGACACAGCCGGCACGAATACCATCGTCATGCCGGAGAGAATACCCGGCGTAGACAGGGGAAGCATCACCCGGGTGAATACCTGCACACCGTTGCAGCCCAGATCCTCTGCCGCTTCTATGAGCCGCCGGTCGATCTTAACGATGGTGGCGTACAGGGGCAGGATCATGTAAGGCAGGTAGTTGTAGACCATGCCTAAGATCACTGCGCCGGGAGTGCGGATGAGGGGGAGCCGGGGAAGTCCCAGCCAAGCCAGGAAATTATTGATAATGCCCGTGTCCTGCAGCAGACCGACCCAGGCGAGGGTGCGCAGCAGGAAGCTCATGCACATAGGCAGCATAACCAGCATATACAAAAAGCGCTGCGCTGTGGGCTTGCATTGCGCCATAAAGTAGGCGACCGGATAGCCGATCACCAGACAGATCAGTGCGGACACGATAGAATACACGATGCTGCGCCAAAATGCCGGCAGATACAGAATCAGATTCTGGATATTCTCCAAAGAAAAAGCGCCGGTGTCCACATCGGTCAGGGCGTAGTAAAGCACAACACCCAGAGGAATGAGCGTAAACACCACCATCCACAGGATGTAGGGGGTGCTCAGAAGCAGGGACTTATTCTTCTTCATCTGCCCCGTCCTCCGTCAGCTCATCATACTCCGCTGAGTACGAGCTGTAGTCGCCAAACTGACCGGAATATTCGCTCTTGTGCATGATATGGATATCCTCGGGGTTCAGACGGATGCCCACTGTAGCACCCTCAGGCTGGTGGTCCGTGGTCTGGATGAGCCACTTGAAGCCCTTGAAATCCACGATGATAACGTAGTTGAGACCCTTGAAGGTCACGCTGGTGTCAGTGCCGGTCAGGTGACCCTGCTCCGGAGGCACAAAGTCGATATCCTCGGGACGGATGACCACATCCACAGGCTCGTTGGGCGCAAAACCTACGTCCACGCAGTCAAAGACTCTGCCAAAGAATTTGACCTTGTAATCGGAC
>JAZSHB010000010.1:0-9642 GCA_045533015.1 Faecousia sp. | reverse complement strand
GTCGGCTTCCATCTTCTTCAGCTGTGCCAGACGGTCGATACGGGTACGCATGGTGCGGAAGTTGGTCAGCATACCACCCAGCCAGCGGGCGTTGACATAGTAGCCGCCGCAGCGTGCAGCCTCTTCCTTGATGGCGTCCTGTGCCTGCTTTTTGGTGCCGACGAACAGGATGTTGCCGCCGTTTGCAGAGGTCTCACGGACGAAGTTGTAAGCCTCCTCCAGCTTCTTCACGGTCTTCTGCAGGTCAATGATATAGATACCATTGCGCTCCGTGTAGATGTAGGTGGCCATCTTGGGGTTCCAACGACGGGTCTGGTGACCGAAGTGAACACCGGCCTCCAGCAGCTGCTTCATAGATACAACAGACATTTTTGGTTTTCTCCTTTTGTTTTTCCTCCACCCCGTTCATCTCGCACTGCCCGCCTTTTTGCAAAGGCACGCGGGGGTACGATCACCGGGTGTGTGGTGTAGAATACTATGGGCTTTAAGACCCATGCCGAAACATTATATAGGAACAGCACGCATTTTGCAAGTGTTTTTTACAGAAAAAATGAAAAATTTTCCTTATCTTAAAAGGGAAGACCGCGTTTTGCCCGGGGGACCCGGCATTCGTCGGGCTTTATGTCCACCAAAACGATATCCGGACCGATGCGCTTGATACAGTGCCAGGGGATAATAAAGTCGTCCCGGTGACCCCAGAGACCGAAATGCCGGCAGGGTCCCGGGACGATGATCGCGGCGATGTGGCCGTCTGGCAGCTCTACTTTTGCGTCGGCTATGAAGCCCAGCCGCCGTCCGTCGCAGATGCAGATGACCTCCTTGCAGTGCAGGTCCGTAAATTTGCAAGTCATACCCAGCCCTCCCAGTGGTTTTGGTGCATTGTATGCACCGGGGAGACGGAAAATGCCTGCAGATACCGGTTTATCCTACCGACAGTACGATAAACTGAAATTTAGCTTACAGTCATGTTTTTACGAATCGCGCCAAGGGCGGTCTTTTCCAGCCGGGATACCTGCGCCTGGGAGATTCCCACAAGGGCTGCCACCTCCGTTTGGGTCTTGCCCCCTACAAAGCGCAGGGACAGTATCTGCTTTTCCCGGTCTCCAAGGGTGGCAAAGGCGGAACGCAAAGCGATGCGCTCCATCCAGTTGTTTTCCGTGTTTTTGGTATCCCGCAGCTGGTCCATCACGGTCAGCGGATCACCGCCGTCGGCATAGACCGGCTCATACAGACTCACCGGGGCACAGACTGCGTCCAGCGCTTCGCTCACATCCTCCGGGGGCAAATCCAGCTCCTTGGAGATCTCCTCCAGTGTGGGCTCACGCCCCAGGCGTACCAGCAGACCCTCCTTGCATTGCAGTACCCGGTATGCCACATCCCGGATGGATCGGCTGACCCGGATGGCGGAATTGTCCCGCAGATACCGGCGCACCTCTCCGGCGATCATGGGAACGCCGTAAGTGGAGAAGCGTACCTGTTTGGTGGGATCGAAATTGGCGATTGCCTTCATCAGACCGATGCAGCCTACCTGAAACAGATCGTCGGGGCTTTCTCCCCGCTTGTCAAAACGCTGGATCACGCTGAGCACAAGCCGCAGATTGCCCTCGATGAGCTTTTCCCGGGCGCTTTCATCGCCCTCCTTGGCACGGCGCAGCAGCGCATCCATCTCTACCTGGGACAGAACTTTCAGCCGGGCGGTGTTCACACCGCAGATCTCTACCTTTCCCTGCATGGTGTTCCTCCTGATATATGGGTAATAACCTCATTATTTCCGGAGACGGGAAAATCATACAATGGAAGCTTTTGTATAAAACCACCAAAAATTTTCCGCCCAAAAGGCGACACGCCCCTATAAAATACCCCTTGGTTGGTGAAAATGCCAACTTTTTCGCCCAAAAGCAGGGCGAAAGTGCGGGGACAAAAATGGCGACATAACGCGAAGCAGGACGGGGTTTACAGCCGGTTATGCAGTCGGTTATGCATAGCACACCGCTGCCGGACACCTGCCAAAATTCGGAAAATAGCTGTTGATAAGCACCACTTTTCCACATTGTCCACAGGGTTATCCACAGAAGTTGTACACAGGGAAAGCCTTTCGCTTTGGTTGACATAAAAAATATCGACCACTTGTGACAAAGTTCGCACTTTTTCTCTGTGCAACATGTTGACAGCGCCGAAAATTCTGTGCAAAAAAAAGGACTTGACAGCCATATCCGGTGCCGGATTTGCCCGGATATCGCGCCCTGCGAAAAAATTTGAAAAAAGGTATTGATTTTATTGACAAAGCACGCTATAATTAACAACTGCGTGAACTAGAAAGCAGAACAGGAGGTGTAATTATGCCCAACATTAAGTCCTCTAAGAAGGATGTCATCCGTTCCAAAGTTGCTTACGAGAAGAACAAGGCAGACAAGTCTGAGATGAAGACTGTCATCAAGAAGTTCGAGGCTGCTCTGGCTGAAGGCGACCGCGCTGCTGCTGAGGTTGCTCACAAGAACGCTGTGCAGATCGTCGACAAGGCTGTCAGCAAGGGTATTCTGCACAAGAATACTGCTGCCCGCAAGAAGTCCAGCATGACTCTGCGGCTGAACAAGCTTGCTTGATCATTCTCTGAAAATATCGCCTTCCGAGTATTTACGGAAGGCGTTTTTTCATTTTATCCCCCCGGCGGATCTTTCGCCGCAGCTGTGCGTTTTGAAAACCTTGAAGTATACCCGATACATCTGCGGTTTTCAACCTTCATCTGCGGCGAAATCTCGCGCCGGTTATTAGCGGATCTTTCGCCGTATCTATGCGTTTAGAAAACCGTGAAGCAGACCCAATGCATCTGCGGTTTTCAACCTTCATCTGCGGCGAAATCTCGCGCCGGTTATTTTGCGGATCTTGTACCGCAGCTGTGTGTTTTGAAAACCTTGAGGTATACCCGAATTGACAATTGACAATTGACAATTGACAATGGACAATTAAGGTGTGCGCTATGCGCACTTATTGAAATCATTTTCCGAAGGAAAATACGGGCATTCTTAATTTTCAATTTTCAATTATCCATTTCTATGCTATAATCGTATATAAAGAGGGGGTGACCGGCTATGGCGCGGCTTTCTGATCCTGTTACTATATTAAAAGGTGTAGGACCGACAAAGGCAAAGCAGTTTGCCCAGCTGAATATTTTCACTCTGGGAGATCTGATCTGTCATTTTCCCAGAGGCTATGAGGACCGCACCAGGCTGGTGACCATTGATCAGCTGGAGACGGACAAGCCGGCGTGCTTCAAGGCGATGGTCATGGGAACGCCCCGTACTGCCCATATCCGCAAGGGGTTGGATGTGACCAAGGTCCAGGTGGCGGACCATACCGCCAGATTGAACCTGACTTTCTTTAATCAGAAATTTACCACAGACCGGCTGCAATATGGCAAGGAGTATATCTTCTACGGGGCGGTATCCGGAGATTTTATTGGATATAGTATGACCTCTCCGGCGTTTGAGGCGTTGGACGCGGACCCAGTGGTGACCCGCAGGGTGCTGCCGGTCTATCCGCTAACTGCCGGTCTTTCCAATGCCGCCATGCTCAAGGCGGTGCAGCAGGCACTTGCCATTTGCCCGGTGCCGGAGGAGATATTGCCCGAACCGGTGCGGCGGCAGTATGGGATATTGCCTGCGGAGCGTGCCTACTATGCCATCCATGCGCCTGCTTCCATGGAGGAGGCACAGCTTGCCAAGCGGCGGCTGATCTTCGAGGAATTTTTTGTGTTCTCTGCGGGGCTGGCGCTTATGCGTGCTGCCCGGGCAGGAAAACAGACTGCCCCCTATGCAGACCTGGATCTGTCAGCATTTCATGCGGCGCTGCCCTTTACCCTTACCGATGCCCAGCAGCGCGCCATTGGACAGATCGTGCAGGATCTGCGCCGTGGAACGCCCATGAACCGGTTGGTCCAGGGTGATGTGGGCAGTGGCAAGACCATGGTTGCGGCTGCTGCCATTTATCTGGCTGTGAAAAACGGCAGACAGGCTGCGCTGATGGCACCTACGGAGATTCTTGCGGAGCAGCACAGCAAGTCCCTGACAAAGCTTTTAGAGCCCCTGGGAATCCGGGTATGCCTGCTTACAGGCTCAATGACAGCAAAGAATAAAAATCTAACCCGCCAGTCCATTGAAGAGGGGCAGGTGGATGTGGTGATCGGCACCCATGCCCTGCTGTCTGATACCACGGCGTTTCATAGCCTGGGGCTGGTGGTTGCAGACGAGCAGCACCGGTTTGGCGTTGCCCAGCGCTCCCAGCTTGCGGCAAAGGGCGCAGACCCCCATTTGCTCGTCATGTCCGCAACGCCCATTCCCAGAACCCTGGCGCTTTTGATGTATGGAGATCTGGAGGTGTCCATACTTGACCAGCTGCCTCCGGGACGGCAGCAGACGGATACATTCCTGGTGGGCGAGAGCTACCGCGCCAGGATCAATGCCTTTATCCGCAAGCAGGTACAGCAGGGACATCAGTGCTATGTGGTATGTCCGGCGGTGGAGGAAAATGGCGAGCTTGACCTGAAGGCAGCTACAGTCTGGGCGGAAACGCTGCAGCAGACGGTGTTCCCGGACCTGCGGGTGGCGCTGCTCCACGGGCAGATGAAGGGCGCGGAAAAGGAAAATGTTATGTCAACCTTTGCCCGAGGTGAAGCGGATGTGCTGGTGGCAACCACGGTCATCGAGGTGGGCGTGGATGTGCCCAATGCCACGCTGATGATCATTGAGGATGCGGACCGGTTCGGTCTTTCCCAGCTCCATCAGCTCCGGGGCAGAGTGGGCAGAGGCAGTGCCAAAAGCTACTGCATTCTCACCACTCACAACAAAAATCCGGAGACAGTTGCCCGGCTGAAGGCGCTGTGCAAGACCACAGACGGTTTTGCAATCGCCCAGGAGGATCTGAAGCTCCGGGGTCCCGGTGATTTCTTCGGTGCCCGGCAGTCGGGACTGCCGGTGTTCCGGGTGGCAAATCTGAGCTGTGATCTGCAGACGCTGACCCAGGCGCAGCAGGCATCCAAGGACTGGATCGAGACCCAGGGAACGGCGGACACCCCCGAGGCAAACGCCCTGCGAAGACGCATCGGCGAGCTGTTCACCCGTGCTGAAGGCACGATGAATTAAGGGGCGTTTCAGGCTGGTTACAAAAAATTTCAAAAATGGGTTGTAACTTTGCAGAAAATGATGTAAAATAGTATAACTCATAAAGCGCACATTTTACACATACTACGATTCTTGGAGGAATCTTCATGGAAAAACCCATTGTTTTAATTGTTATGGACGGTGTCGGCAAGGGCGACGGCGGCAGCGGTGATGCGGTCGTCGTGGCAAAGACCCCTACGCTCGATGGACTGCTTGCTCAGTGTCCCCATACTTACCTGAAGGCACACGGCACGGCTGTGGGATTGCCCTCAGATGAGGATATGGGCAACTCTGAGGTGGGACACAACGCCTTAGGCTGCGGTCAGGTATACTCCCAGGGCGCAAAGCTGGTAGGCGAGTCTATCGAAAACGGTTCCCTGTTTGGCTCCGCTGTGTGGCAGGAGCTGGTGGAAAATGCCAAGTCCGGCAAGGCGATGCATTTTCTGGGGCTGCTGTCTGACGGCAATGTCCACTCAAATATTTCCCATCTGATCGCCCTTCTGAAGGCGGCAAAGGCTGCCGGTGTCCAAAGGGCTTACTGCCATATCCTGTTGGATGGCAGAGATGTTCCGGCGACTTCTGCGCTGGAATATGTAGGACAGCTGGAGGATGTTCTGGCACAGCTGAATACCGATGGCTGCGATTATGCCATTGCCTCCGGCGGCGGCAGAATGCAGGTGACCATGGACCGGTATGAGGCAAACTGGGGCATGGTGGAAGCCGGTTGGCGCACCCATGTTCAGGGGCAGGGCAGAATGTTTGCTTCTGCCAAAGAAGCCATCGAGACCTACCGCGCTGAGACCGGCTGCATCGACCAGGATCTGCCTGCGTTCGTTGTGGCAAGAGACGGCGCGCCTGTGGCAAAGATCGCCAACGGCGACAGTGTGATTCTGTTCAACTTCCGGGGCGACCGTGCCCAGGAGATATCCCTTGCCTTTGACCGCAAGGATTTTGACAAGTTTGACCGGGGCGACTATAACGGCGTGAAGTTTGCCGGTATGCTCCAGTATGACGGCGATCTGAACATTCCTGAAAATTATCTCGTGCAGCCCCCTGTGATCACCAATACGCTGACAGAGGTGCTGTGCGCTGCCGGCATCCGGGAGTTTGCCGTGTCCGAGACCCAGAAGTACGGTCATGTGACCTATTTCTGGAACGGCAACCGTTCCGGAAAGGTCAGTGAGGAGTTGGAGGAGTACCTGGAGATTCCCTCGGATGTGATCCCCTTTGAGCAGGCACCTGCTATGAAGTCTAAGGAGATCACCGAGGCGATGGTCCAGGCAATGGCAAGCGGCAAGTTCCAGTTCCTGCGCTGCAACTATCCCAACGGAGACATGGTCGGTCACACCGGTGTGATGGAGGCTGTGGTCTATGCCATGGAGTGCGTGGACAGCGGACTGAAGGCAATTCTGGAGGCGGCAGACAAGTATGGCTATACGGTGCTCATTACTGCCGACCACGGTAACGCCGACCAGATGACTGAGACCAAAAAGGGCAAGACCTCTGTAAGAACAGCCCACTCTCTGAATCCTGTGCCCTTTATCATTTACGATAAGGACAGACAGTGGACCATCCGGGAAGGGCAGTACGGGCTTGCCAATGTAGCGCCCACGGTTGTAAAGATGATGGGTCTGACAGCCCCCGACTGCTGGGAAAAGAGCATGGTGTAATCATACCCCGAAATTTATCAGGAGGTAATTTTATGATTTGTCACAACAATGAAAGCGGCAATGTGTGTGTTTCTGCCAGCGTTTATACGGATATTGCCGGAACAGCGGCAAGCAACTGCTTCGGTGTGAAGGGCATGGTCGCCCGGTCGGTCTCCGACGGTGTGTACCACCTGCTGCGCAAGGAATCCATGGCAAAGGGCGTTCGTGTGGAGTTCCACGACGACGATGCCATTTCCATTGATCTGCATATCATGGTCGATAACGGCGTCAATCTGGGCGCTGTGGGTGCATCCATCATTTCCGAGGTGCGCTATGTGGTAAACAAATGCACCGGCACCCAGGTAAGGGCAGTTAATGTATATATCGACTCCATGGTCGGATAACGGAGGAAAGACGATTGAGACAGACAATTAACGGCGCCGATTTTCGTCGGCTGGCGATCAGTGCGGCTGCCTCTGTGGAGATTCACAAGCAGCAGCTCAATGAGCTGAATGTTTTCCCTGTGCCGGACGGCGATACAGGCACCAATATGTCCATGACCATCAATGCCGCGGCAGCGGACCTGCGCAAGACAGAGGATCCTACCCTGGAAAAGGCGGCGGCGACCGCCGCATCCGCCATGCTTCGGGGCGCAAGAGGAAACTCCGGCGTGATCCTGTCTCTGCTGTTCCGGGGCATCTCCCGGAAGCTCAAGGGTGCACAGACCGCCGACGGCGTTCTGTGGGCAGAGGCTTTGCAGGAGGGCGTGGATGCTGCCTATAAGGCTGTTATGAAGCCTGCTGAGGGCACGATTCTGACGGTCTCCCGTCTGGCGGCAGCGGCTGCCCTGCGGGCGGCACAGGAGAACAACCACATTGAGTTCGTCCAGGAAGCTGCCATCGAGGCTGCCAAGGAAGCGCTGGCAAACACCGTCAACCAGAACCCGGTGCTGAAAAAGGCAGGGGTCGTGGATGCCGGCGGCAAGGGCTGGCTGTTCGTGCTGGAGGCGATGCTCAGCTCCCTGCAGGGACAGGATGTGGTCGTCCCCGAGGGTATGGCAGAGGCAGAGGTCAAGGAGCAGGCGGCTTTCTCTGACTTCGACGAGGGTGACATCACCTTTACCTACTGTACCGAATTTATCATTCAGAGAGAAAACGATAAAGATCCGGAGGCGCTGCGTGCCTTCCTGGACAGCCTGGGCGACAGCCTGGTGCTGGTGGATGACGACGAGATTATCAAGGTCCATGTGCATACCAATGATCCCGGCAAGGCGCTCCATGAAGCGATCGATTACGGCTCTTTCGTAACGGTGAAGATCGAGAATATGCGCCTGCAGCACACGGAAAAGGTCATGAGCGAGGCGGAGAAGTCACCCAAGATCGCTGAGCCGGAGAAGCCCTTTGGCGTTGTCAGCGTCTGTGCCGGTGACGGCCTTGCGGATGTATTTATGGACCTGGGTGTTGACGGCATCATCTCCGGCGGTCAGACCATGAACCCCAGCACCCAGGATATTCTGGAGGCGGTCAACAAGGTCCCTGCCGAGACGGTCTATGTGCTGCCTAACAATAAAAATATCATCATGGCAGCGGAGCAGGTAGACGCGCTGACCCCCAAGCATGGGGTGGTCATCCCCTCCAAGACTGTGCCCCAGGGCATCACGGCGATGCTCAGCTTCAACCCCGAGGGTGAGGAGGCAGAGAACACCGAAGCTCTGACCGAGGCACTGGGCAGCGTGGATACCATGCAGATCACCTATGCCGCCCGGAATTCTGACTTTGATGGCTATGACATCCATGAGGGTGACTACCTGGCGATGTTCGGAAGCGCCCTGTTTGGCACCAGCAAGGACATTAAGGTGCTGCTGCGGGCTTTGGCAGAAAAAGTCCGGGACGAGGGTAAGGATTATATCACCATCTATTACGGTGAGGACATTCAGGAAAAGCACGCACAGAAGGCTGCGGATCTGTTTGCGGAGATCTGCCCCGACGCAGATGTGAATTTGCTGCGCGGCGGTCAGCCTGTGTACTATTATCTCATTTCTGCGGAATAAGCTACAAGGCGTGCCACACCTGTGTGCGGCGCGCCTTTGCTTTGGAATCGTCGAAGGATAGGAGGACGGGACAGATGAAGAGGAAAATGGGCGCTTTTTGGCAAAAAATAATGCGCATAGTGCGCTATTATGCAAAATTGAACATCCCGGTGTATGCCTCCAGCGCCAGCTTCTTTATCGTGCTGTCGGTGTTTCCGCTGCTGGTGCTGCTGCTGAGTCTGCTGCGCTATACCGGGCTGGAGGTGGAAAATCTGACGGAGGTCCTCCACGGAATCGTGCCTACTGCGCTGATGCCCTCGGCGCAAAAGCTCATTTTCAATGCCTACAACAGCACCACCGGTATGACGATCTCTATTTCCGTGTTGGTGGCATTGTGGTCTGCCAGCCGGGGAATCCACGGTCTGCGCACAGGGCTCAACGCCATTTACGGCGTGGCGGAAAACCGAAATTACTTCTATACCCGCACGGTCAGCGTGATCTATACGGTGCTGTTTTTGGTGGTGCTGGTGCTGACGCTGGTGCTGTATGTGTTCGGCACAGCCATCGTACAGTGGATGCCCATATGGGAAGGTCCGCTGCTGAACCTTTTGGAAAATGTGGTGGATCTGCGGTATTTCCTGCTGCTGATCGTCCAGACGGTGCTGTTTACGGCTATGTTTATGGTGCTGCCCAACCGGCACAATAAGCTGATGGATTCCTTCCCCGGGGCGGTGCTTGCTGCCATCGGCTGGCTGGTATTTTCCGACCTGTACTCGATCTACATCGAGCATTTTGCAAGCCTTACCGG
>JAZSHB010000099.1:0-8406 GCA_045533015.1 Faecousia sp. | reverse complement strand
GCGGTGTTCAAGACTTCATCTGTCCGAAAATCTTACGCTGTCTGTCCGACGATCCTCTTTTTCGACCTTGTCTGGGTATTCTGTATTGGAGAATACCTTTGATGCTTTGGGAGAAAGTTTTATGAGATTTTCCAGCGCGTTAAAATTCAATCATGTTTTCCGGCGGCTTTATGCCACCTCCGGTCACGCGAATTCTTGTTTGGTGCTCTACGCCAAACGCAACCACACTGCCACCAACCGGGTGGGCGTGACAGTGAGCAAAAAGCTGGGCTGCGCTGTGGTGCGCAACCGGATCCGTCGCCGTCTACGGGAGGTCTACCGGCTCAACGAAGCGCAGTTTGCTCCCGGCTGGGATATCGTTGTCGTTGCCAGGAGCGCAAGCATCCACGCTGACTTCGGCAAGCTGACCCGGTGCTATCTGGCGCTGGCGGAAAAAGCCGGATGTCTGGAGGCCGCACAGTGAAAAAGTTTCTGCTGTGGCTGATCCGCTTCTATCGGCGCAAAATCTCTCCCTACACCCCCGCCTGCTGTCGCTTTACCCCCACCTGCTCCGCTTACGCATACGAAGCCATCAATAAATACGGGGCTGCCAAGGGCACCCGGCTTGCCGCCAAACGGCTTTGCCGCTGCCACCCCTTTTACAAGGGTGATTTCTATGACCCCGTTCCTTAGTTTGACCAAGGAGGAATACCCATGATTCTCGCATTTAGTCTTTGGGATATCGTCCAGATTCCGTTCGGCTGGCTGCTGTCAGTTTTGTACCGGTTCACCGAGAGCTACGGTCTGGCGTTGATCCTGTTTGCCTTTATCGTCAAGCTGATCCTTCTGCCTGCTACCGCAAAGGGCAAAAAAAGCGCCATGAAAATGTCCCGGATGTCGCCCCGGATTCAGGCGATTCAGAAGAAATATGCCAACGATCAGCAAAAGCAGAGCGCTGCCATTCAGGAGCTGTACAAGGAAGAAGGCGTTTCCATGGGCGGCGGCTGTCTGTGGAGTCTGCTGCCGCTGCTGATTCTGTTCCCCCTGTATACTGTTGTCCGCCAGCCTATTGAATATATGCTCCACGAAAGCGCAGAGGTTGCGGCACAGATCGTTTCCATTATCAAAGAGGCAGCCCCCACCCTGTTCACCGGCAATGCCTATTATGAGCAGATGCTCGCAGCGCCTCAGATTCCCAATTTTGTCGAGCAGATCAAAGCTGCGCTGCCTGAGCTCAGCCAAAACACCCTGGAGGGTATCAATTTCAACTTCCTGGGCATTGACCTGGGCAGCGTCCCGGATTACAAGATCTGGGCATGGGAGAAATACGACTGGGCGCATTTCGGTTCTCTGCTGTTTCCCCTGCTGTCCGTGGGCAGCCAGTTCTTGAGCATGTTCATTTCCCAGCGGATGAACAACTCCCTGGTCACCAACGAAAAGGGGCTTGAGGACAAGGAGACCGCAAAGAATTCCCAGGCTGCACAGCAGTCCAAGATGATGATGTGGATCATGCCCATTATGTCCCTGTGGATCGGCTTCACCGTTCCCGCGGCACTGAGCCTTTACTGGTTCGCCCAGGGCGTTGTCACCACCGTTTCCGATGTGTACCTGACCAAAAAGTACCGCAAAGTCTACGATGCGGAGGATGCTGTGCGCCTGCAGAAGGCGTTGGAGGAGGAAGCGCTGGAGGCAGAAAAGGAACGCCTTCGCGCCGAACGCCGCGCTGCTAACCCCGACGGCATCACCGCCAATACCAGCAAGAAGAAAATGCAGCAAAACAAGCAGCGTGAACAGGAAGCCGCAAAGGCTGCCGCTGCCAAGGAATATGCTGCAAAGAAGGGCATCGCCCAGGAGGAGGCGCCGGAGAAAACCGTTCTGTCCGGTATTGCCGACCGTCCTCACTGCAAGGGCCGTGCTTATGACCCCAACCGTTACAACACCCAATCTACGGAGGAATAAGCAATGGAAAAGACACTTATCAGTACCGGCAAGACCATCGACCTTGCCATTGAAGCCGCGCTGACCCAGCTGGGTCTTTCCCGGGACGATGTTTCCGTTCAAGTCCTGGCGCAGGCAAAGTCCGGTTTTCTCGGCATCGGCGCGACCCCTGCCAAGGTAGAGGTCACTTACGAAGCACCCGATCCCAAGCCCGCGGCGCCCAAGAGCGCCCTGGGTGCTGCCTCCCGTTCCAAGCCCAAGGCTGCACCTGTGAAGAAGCCTGCGCCGACCCAGGCACCTGCCCCGAAGGCAGAGGCGCCGAAGCCGGCGCCTAAGGCGGAAGCGCCCAAGCCTGCTCCCAAGGCAGAAGCCCCCAAGGAGCCCAAGGTCTATGCCCCTGCCGCCCCCGGCAGCGTGGAGGAGAAGATCGAGCAGTTTCTGAAGGGTTTGCTGGAGCATATGGGCTCGCAGGCTGTCCCCCATGCCCAAAAAGCTGACGACACCACCTACAATGTAGAGCTTGTGGGCGAGGACCTGGGCTACCTGATCGGTCGCCGGGGCGATACCCTGGATGCCCTGCAGCATCTGGCTAACTACTCTGTCAACCGCAGCGTAGAGGGTCACATCCGCATCAATGTGGACGCAGAGGACTACCGCCAGAAGCGGGAGGATTCCCTAACCCGCTATGCCCACAAGAAGGCACAGCAGGTGCTGAAGGCTCACCGCCGCACCACCCTGGAGCCCATGAACGCCTATGAGCGTCATGTGATCCACGCTGCTCTGCAGGATACCGATCGCATCACCACTTATTCCATCGGTTCCGAACCCAACCGCAGAGTCGTCATCGAGTATGTAAGATAACTGTCCATAAAAAGGCGCTGTCTCAAGAACAATGAGACAGCGCCTTTTATTATACAGTAAGAAAATCCGCTATGAGGAAATACAGCAGGACCAACGCACCCAAAACGATTCGGTATACGCCGAACACCGCAAAGCTGCGCTTGCGGACATATTCCATAAGTCCCCGGATGACCACCATGCTGACAATAAAGCTGACCACACAGCCTACCAGCAGCACCGTGATCTCCATGCCGGTGGCACTGACCCCGGAGAGCATGAATTTCAAAAGCTTCAGCGCACTGGCACCCAGCATGGTAGGAATCGCCAGGAAGAAGGAAAATTCCGCGCCGGCGCTTCTGCCCACACCCAGGATGATCGCACCGAGGATCGTCGAACCGGAACGGGAGGTGCCGGGTATCAGGCTCAAGCATTGGAACGCGCCAATGAGCAGCGCTGTGCGGTAATCGATATCGTATACATTTTTGATCTTCAGCGACCGTTTTTCATTGAGCTGTTCCATGTAGATAAACGCAACGCCATAGACGATCAGCGTGATCGCCACCACAATATAGTTGTACAGGTGCGCATCCATCCAGTCATCCAGCAGCACGCCGATGACTGCCGAAGGCAGCACCGCCACGATCACCTTGAACCACAGCTGCCAGGTGTCGCATTTCTGCTGCGCCGTCTTCTTGGGTGAGAACGGGTTTAGCTTGTGGAAAAACAGCAGGATCACCGCCAGAATGGCACCCAGCTGGATCACTACCTGGAACATCTCATAAAACGCCGGGGACACCTTCAGTTTTACGAATTCGTCCAGCAAAATCATATGTCCCGTAGAGGACACCGGCAGCCACTCCGTCACGCCCTCAACGATACCGAATAATACCGCCTTCAAAAGCTCGATGATAATCTCCATATATATCCTGCCTTCCCATCCCGGTTTATCCGTCGTCAGACCGCCAAACCGGGATTTGCTTTTTTCTTGTGCTGCATTTATAATACTCGCATACGGATGATTTTTCAAGTACAACTTGTCTGTTCACAAATTGGGGCGGAAGTCTTTACAAATTATTCATCCTAAACCCTATTTTTCGTCTATAATAGAAGAAAGAACGAATTTTACACCGGGAGGTGCTATCATGGCAGTATCTGTTTTGATCGTAGAGGATGATAAAAACATCGCGGAGCTTTTGCAGCTGTATCTGGAAAAGGAAGGCTATGCTGTGACCGTTGCCACGGACGGCGGGCAGGGTCTCGCCAAATTCCAGGCGATCCGTCCGGATCTTGTTCTGTTGGATGTGATGATGCCGGTGATGGACGGCTGGGCTGTATGCAAGGCGATCCGGGCAGAGAGCCAGACCCCTATCATCATGCTCACCGCCAAAGGACAGACCGACGACAAGATCGCGGGTCTGAAAAGCGGTGCTGACGACTATATCACCAAGCCCTTTGAAATGCGGGAGGTCCTGGCACGCATTGAGGCGGTGCTGCGCCGGACAGACCGGAGCTGCACCGAGACAGCCGTCCGCCGTCTGAGCTTTGACAAGCTGGTCATCGACATGGATGCCTTCGTACTGACCGTGGATGGAAAAAAGGTGGATACGCCCCCCAAGGAAATGGAGCTGCTGTTCTACCTTGCCTCCTCCCCCAACCGGGTCTATACCCGTAATCAGCTGCTGGACGAGGTCTGGGGCTTTGACTACTTTGGCGACTCCCGCACCGTCGATGTCCATGTAAAGCGCCTGCGGGAAAAGCTGGAGGGTGTCTCCTCCCAGTGGTGTCTGAAGACCGTATGGGGCGTGGGTTATAAATTTGAGGTCCTGTAAGCATGAAGACTGCCTTTAGCCGCACCTTCTCCTCTTATATCGTCATATTGCTCTCGGCGCTGCTGCTGGTAGGCGTATTCTTTCAGATGATGACAAAAAGCTACCTCAAAAGCAAAACGCTGGAAGATATGAAAGAGGACTGCTCCACCGTGGCGCAGCTGGCTGGAATCTATTGCGCCAACGACGGACTGACGGACAGGGAATTTCTCATTAACCTTTCCGTTGCTTCCCAGATCTCCAATTCCGACGTTGTGATCTGCGACACCGCCGGCAAGCTGCTTCTGTGCTCTGACGCGCCCCTTGGGTGCGAACACCAGGGAATGACCGTTGTCAATGATCGCTATCTTCACCGGGTGCTGACCCAGGGGTATGCTGTCTCCGGCGGTATCCTGGAGGGGCTTTACACAGATCCCCGGTATACGGTATCCACTACTATACGCGACCCAGAGGGAACTGCTGTGGGCTTCGTGATCCTTTCCACACCCACGGTTTCCACCCTGTCGGTGCTCAACAAGCTGTCAGATTCCTATCTCATTATCTGCGTGCTTGTCATTCTGGCTGCCACGGTGGTCATGAGCTTCTACACCAGAAAAAGCAGTTCTCCCCTGCGGGATATGGCAAAGACCGCCAACGCCTTCGGTCACGGCAACCTCAAAGCCCGTGCCTGCGTCCCTGCAGGCGCACCCCGGGAGCTGCAGGAGCTTGCCCTTTCCTTTAACAATATGGCGCAATCTCTGGAAAAGGGCGAATATCAGCGGAAGGAATTTGTCGCCAATGTCTCCCATGAGCTGAAAACGCCTATGACCACCATCGGTGGCTATGTGGACGGCATCCTTGACGGCACCATCCCGCCGGAGCAGCAGCAGCATTACCTGCAGATCGTCTCCGACGAAACAAAGCGGCTCAGCCGCCTGGTACGCAGTATGCTGGATATTTCCCAGCTGCAGGACCAGGGCAGCATTCCGGAGGAGAAAAAGTCCCGCTTCGATGTTGGCGAATGCGCCGGGCAGGTGCTTATCACCTTTGAACAAAAGATCACCGCAAAAAACCTCAATGTGGAGGTTTCCATGCCGGAGCATCCGGTATTCACATACGCCTGCGAAGACTATATCACCCAGGTGCTCTACAACCTTTTGGACAATGCCGTAAAATTCTGTCCCGAGGAAGGCGGTCTGGGTCTGCAGATCCGGCAGGGTGACCGCAAGGTCTATGTATCCGTCTCCAACGACGGTCCGACGATCCCGCCCGAGGAGCTGCCGCTGCTGTTTGACCGATTCCACAAGCTGGACAAAAGCCGCAGCCAAAACCGGGACGGCTGGGGACTGGGTCTGTACATCGTAAAAACGCTCATTTGCAGCCACGGAGAAGACATTTCCGTCTCCAGCGCTGAGGGCAAGACCGCGTTCACCTTTACCCTGCCCCTGGTAAACTAAAACTGTTTCTCATTATGAGGTTTTTCTATGAACGAAAAAGATTGGACAACGCAGCAGCAGGACCCTTCGGCATCCTGGGAGCAAAGCTTTTATCAGACGGGCAGCACCTGTCCGCCCAAAAGCTACCGGGGGCTTCTGGCGATCCTGCTGGTATGGGTGATCTTTCTGGGGGGCATCGCCAGTGCTTTAAGCTTTTGGGGCATCCGCCTGTTCCAACAGCAGAGCACGGTATCCGGGCAGGACGACACTGCCCTGCGCTTTGCCCTGGAGCAGATCAGCCAAATGGAAAGGTGTCCGGAAACGGACACCGCGACCAGGGATGCAACTGCACAGTTGAAGCTCAGCGCCCCCCCTGCCTCTGCAGAAAGCATCCCCTGTTCCGGCGGACTTTCCCTGCAGGATATCTCCACCCTTGAGCAGCTGTACTACCAACTGCCTTCCGGCATTTACATTTCCCGGGTAGACCCGGGCAGCGACGCTGCTGCCCAGGGAATCCGCGCCGGAGATATACTTCTTTCCTGCGACGGTCAGCGCGTCACCTGCTGTGATATGCTGCAGGCACTTTTAAGCACACAAAGCGCAGACGACCCGTTACAGCTTGTGATCTACCGGGGCGGCGTGCAATATTCTCTGTCCGTCAAACTGGGGCAGACCCAGTAAAGGAGCTGCTATGGAACCGATTTTCCGTAAAAATTTTGAGATCACCGCCATGCATGTGGACTGCCACGGCAGAGCAAAGCCATCTGTGCTGCTTTATCTGATCCAGGAGACAGCAGGCGGACACTGCCAGGAACTGGCGCTGGATTGGGATACCCTGGCAAAGCGCAACCTGTTCTGGGCAGTCATCCGCAATCGGGTGCAGGTGACCCGGCTGCCCGTTCTCGGTCAGACCGTCACCGTGGAAACCTGGCCTATGCCAACGACCCGGTCCGCCTTTCCCCGTTCCGTGGTGGCATACGATGACCAGGGACAGGAGCTGTTTCGTTCCATCAGCCTTTGGGTGCTGATGGATACCCAGACCCGCGCCATGGTGCTGCCGGGAAAAAGCGGCATTACCGTAACGGGTACTCTCCGCGGCAACGAGCTGGCACCCCCCAGCTCTATTTTGCCGAAACTTCTGGAAAACAGCGCCCAGCGCCGGGTTGGCTACACCGAACTGGACAGAAACAGACACATGAACAACACCCGCTACATGGACTGGATCGATGACCTGCTGCCAAGCGCCTTTCACGCAGAGCACCCTGTCCGGGACCTTACCATCTGCTATCTGTCGGAAGCCCGGGAGGGCGAGGTGATCGACCTGCGCTGGCAGGTTCTGGACGACCTGTGTCTGCAGGTGGATGGACACCGGGAGAGGACAGATGTCCCCGGTAAACAGGAACGGGTTTTCTCCGCACAGATTCATTTCTGACGGTTGTTCTGTAAACCAAACCTCTAATTTCTTCCCCTGCGTTGAAAAACAGCGAATTTCCCCGTTTTTCCCTTGCAGCCCTTGTCTGCAAGGGAATTTTTCGCTATTTCTGTGGATAACTTTGTGGAGAAAGTGGATAACTTCCCATCTTGTCTTCCCAAAATTTTACTGCTTATTTTCCATTTATGTAAACCGATGTTCCGTTCGGTGGTTGTAATTTTTCGTCACCGTTAGGACCTATGCAGCCTACGCAATCGGCATATCGCCCGGACAAAAAGCCCCCGGAAGCAAATGCTTCCGGGGGTGATTTTACGGGATATGAAATTACAGCTTGGGACCAGCCTCGACAAGTGCCTTGCCGGCATCATTGCCGGTGTACTTGACGAAGTTCTTAATGAAACGGCCAGCCAGATCCTCTGCCTTGCGCTCCCACTCAGCAACATCTGCGTAGGTATCTCTGGGATCCAGGATCTTGGGGTCCACGCCGGGCAGGGCGGTGGGCACTTCCAGATCGAACATGGGGATCTTCTTGGTTTCTGCCTTCAGGATATCACCGGACAGGATCGCGTCGATGATGCCGCGGGTATCCTTGATGGTAATACGCTTGCCGGTGCCGTTCCAGCCGGTGTTGACCAGGTAAGCCTTTGCGCCGTTTGCTTCCATCTTCTTAACCAACTCCTCACCGTACTTGGTGGGGTGCAGCTCCAGGAAAGCCTGACCGAAGCAAGGGGAGAAGGTGGGGGTGGGCTCAGTGATGCCACGCTCGGTGCCTGCCAGCTTTGCAGTAAAGCCGGACAGGAAGTAATACTGTGCCTGCTCGGGAGTCAGAATGGAAACAGGAGGCAGCACGCCAAACGCGTCAGCGGACAGGAAGATGACATTCTTCGCTGCGGGAGCTGCGGAAACGGGCTTAACAATATTGTTGATGTGGCTGATGGGGTAGGACACACGGGTGTTCTCAGTGACGGACTTGTCA
>JAZSHB010000105.1:0-2715 GCA_045533015.1 Faecousia sp. | reverse complement strand
GGAGCCGGCTTCACGGGAGGTCAGGTGACCGTTGTAGCCATTCTGCAGATTAACGCCAACTTCCTGCGCAGCCTGCATCTTGAACTGCTCCATAGCCTGCTTTGCCTGGGGAACATTGATACGATTGCTATTGTTGCTCATAATGGTTCTCTCCTTTTTTGCTATTTGACGGATTGATCCGCCGCAAACATAGCTTTGCCTGTTTTGGTACAAATATAAATGTTTCTTTTCGGAAAAAAGCGAAAAAACTGGAAATTGCCCGACCCCGGATAAAAATCCATAGGTCGGGCAAACTCTAAGTGGGCAGAAAAAGACGCGTATTTTCTGTCAAGTGTATCGCCGGAAGGATACGAACAAGGCAGATAGGACGATTGAACGTTTGACGAAACCGACAAACGGACTGTCTGCCGATACATAAGGTTATACCGTGAATTGATTAAAATATTCGTACAGGGGAATGAGCTTTTCAATAAAGGCACAGGCACGCGCACCCAGTGCCGGACCAAACATCTCCGGTCCTACCGGCTCGGTGACGGTGCAGCTGATGTTGCCCTTCCAGGCATAATAAGGAGCCAATGCCGGGATCGGTGCAGCCTTAGGGCGTTTATAAAGGTCCGCTGTGACAGGCACTCCGGTGGCTTTTTCTGTGTCTCGAATCAGCTTGGTAAATTCCCGGGGATTTTCTGAGATATGCTTTCGTATTTGCTCCATCGTGGCAGTTCTGGGACGCCACAGACAGAATCCGTAGGTAACACCCTCCGGACGAATTTCAAAATACAGACAGGGATTTTCTGCCCACCAGGCAACATCCCTGCGAATACAGATCCACAAGCTCTCCTTGTAGGGCACAGGGTAGTGCAGCCGGGCATCTCGATAGATCCGGCTGACCTTTACTAAATTACCGGGCTTGTCCACAAACAGCTCCAGCAGATCCTTGCCCAGCGCCTTCATCGGTGCGTACAGGAAGTTTACATAATCTTCTTTGTGTGCCAAGAACCAGTCCCGGTTATTATTCATACGGATTCCCCAGAGGAAATCTACCGTCTCGGAAGAAAAGCCTTCAAACATGGAAATATACTCCTTTTTTGTTTCTATCCTTATCATACCCATTTCCTCCCCGGTTTTCAAGCACATAAATTCCAATTTATCGGGCAGCTTCGTCCCTGTTGTCATTGCGAACCAGTGACCGATGTCACTGGTGTGGCAATCTCAAAAATCGAGTTTTACCAGTAGATTCCCACACCAGTGTGCACACTGGCTCGGAATGACAATTGGTTGATGCTTGTCGGTAAACAACTCGACAAATGGGTATTTGAACTGTACGGCAGAATAAAAAAGTCCCCAACCGGGTGGTTGGGGACTTTTATTTGGTGAACAAAGCTTACTTTTGGGCACCGGCGATCTGTGCGGCAACCTCGTCAGCGAAGTTTTCTTCCTTCTTCTCGATGCCTTCACCCTTAATGTAGTGAATTGCATCCACAAACTTGATGGAGCCGCCCAGCTTCTTGGCAGCGTCGGCAATGTAGCCGGCGACATCGCCCTTGAACAGGTCGGAACGGACGAAGTCCTGCTGCAGCAGGCAGTTTTCCTTATAGAAGGCGTTGATCTTACCGGCGGCGATCTTTTCCTTGACCGCGGCGGGCTTGGAAGCCATCTTGGGATCGTTGTCCATCAGAGCGACCTGGACAGCCATCTCCTTGTCAACATCTGCCTGGGGAACCTGGCTCTTGTCCCAGTACTTGGGGTTCATAGCAGCGATCTGCATAGCCACATTCTTACCGACCTCGGTAGCGTCCACATCGGCTTCCAGATTTACCAGAACACCGTGGGAGCCGCCCATGTGCACATAGGCAACGCTGGTGTTCTCAGCAAAACGGTCGAAGCGGCGGATCTGCATATTCTCACCGATGGACATGACCTTCTCCTGCATGATCTCAGTAACGGTCAGTTCGGAGTTGGGATACTTGCATGCCTTCAGAGCCTCCACATCAGCGGGGTTCTGGGTGGCGACCACCTCAGCCAGGTTTTTGACCAGATCCATGAAGGCATCGGTCTTGGCGGCGAAGTCGGTCTCAGAGTTGACCTCGATCACCACGCCCACGCCATTGATGGAGGCAGCGTAAGCAACGCCTTCAGCGGCAACGCGGTCAGCCTTCTTGGCAGCCTTTGCCAGACCCTTCTCACGCAGCCAGTCAACAGCCTTATCCATATCACCGTCGGTGGCAGCAAGGGCAGCCTTGCAGTCCATCATGCCGACGTTGGTCATTTCACGCAGCTTCTTAACATCCAGAGCAGTAAATGCCATTTTCGTTTTCCTCCTATTGTAAAATAGCTGACTTGATTATTCAGCGGCAGGTGCTTCCGCAGCCTCGACAGCCTCGACGGTCTCAGCGGCAGCGTCCTCACCCTGGCGGCCCTCGATGGCAGCATTTGCCATGGTGGCAGCGATCAGGCGGATGGCGCGGATGGCGTCATCGTTGCCGGGGATAACATAATCGATCTCATCGGGATCGCAGTTGGTGTCGACGATCGCAACAACGGGGATGCCCAGCTTCTTTGCCTCAGCAATAGCGTTGCGCTCCTTGCGGGGGTCAACGATGAACATAGCAGCGGGGATCTTCTTCATTTCCTTAACGCCGCCCAGGTACTTCTCCAGCTTCTCGATCTCACCCTGGTGCTTGATGACTTCCTTCTTGGGAAGCATAGCGAAGGTGC
>JAZSHB010000081.1:0-4253 GCA_045533015.1 Faecousia sp. | reverse complement strand
GATTTTTGAGATTGCCACACCAGTGACATCGGTCACTGGTTCGCAATGACAACAGGGACGAAACTGCCCAACAAACCGGAATTTAATCGCCGCAGGAGCGATACCGGGCGGCGCAGGGCAAAAACGATACCCTGCGCAGTTCGTGCGCATTGCCTGTCGGGGCTACCCGACAAATCGGAACGGAAAGGAAGGAGTTACATAATGAAGCGTTGGATTATGGAACGGCTTTTGCCTGTGTGGGCAAAGGAAACGCTGCTTGCCGAAAACCGGCAGCTGCGCCGGGACATCGATCATCTGCAGCAGAAGATCCGGCAGCAGGAGCACTACATCCGGGGGCTGCATAAGGGTCTTGGGCGTATCAACATTTACACAGGAGGAAACACATGAATATGCTCTCTTACCAGGAAGCCTTCGGCGCCTGGGACAAGACAAGCGCTGCCATGCGCAGTGCCATCAGCCAATGGTTCCAGCTTTACTATCGGGACAAGCCTGACGGCAGGGAGGACCCCTGTCAGCGCATCGCCTGTACATTGGTAAGCAAGCTGGTGCGCACCACCTTTGCTGAGTACAGCGCCCGTAGCGACAGCGAATTTGTACGGCGGGTACTGGACGCGCTGCACGACCAGAAGGAAATGGCGGTGCAGCAGGCGCTGGTCGGCGGGGAGATGTACATCAAGCCCTGGCCCAAAAAAGACGGGTTTGGCTTTACCATGATCCCCCGTGACCGGGCGCTGATCTTTGCCAGAGATGCCTGGGGCGTGCCTACCGATATTGGCACAGCGGAGCAGAGCTCTCTGGGGCGGTTTTACTACACCCTTCTGGAGCGCAGGACGCTGGATGAAAATGGGTATCTGACCATCGAGAACCGGCTGTTCCGTTCCTATAACGCGCAGAACCTGGGCAGTCCTGTGCCCCTTGCATCCCATCCGGCGTATGCCCAGCTACCTGCCAGGTATACCTATGAAACGCCTCTGGGCAATGTGGGTCTGGTGCAGGTGCGCACGCCGATGCTCAACTGTGTGGACGGCTCCCGGGAGGGTGTCAGCGTCTATGCGCCGGCGGTGGGGCTGATTCACAGCATTGACCGCAATGAATTTCAGCTCGCGGGAGAATTTGAACGGGGCGAGAGCCGGGTGTTTGTTTCTGCAGATCTGCTGGACCAGGACCGAAGCCTGCGGGATAACCTGTTCGTAGGACTGGATGAGGATGCAGAACGGGTGGGTCTCACGGTCTTCTCACCCCAGCTGCGGGAGCAGTCCTTCCTGCGGCGCAAGCAGGAATATCTGCGCAATGTGGAGTCGGTCATCGGAATCAAGCGGGGACTTTTATCGGATGCCAATGTGGAGGAGCGCACCGCCACGGAGATCGCATCCAGCGAGGGCGAGCACGCCCTGACAGTCATGGACTTCCAGCGGATGTGGGAGAAGGCGATCCGGCAGACGGTGCAGCTGTGCGCTGCGCTGGGAAGGCTTTACGGCATTTCGGATTCCCGGGAGGCACCTGTGTTTGTGGACTGGGGCAACGGACAGATTCATGAGGAGGCTTCCGCATGGGAGGATTACAAGGATATGGTGGCAAAGGGGCTGATCCGTCCGGAGATCGCCCTGGGCTGGCGCTTCGGCATGAAGACCGATACCGAGGAGGAGCTGGCAGCAATCCGGGAAAAATTTATGCCCCAATAAAAATTTTGCTTTGACCCAAGCGTAATAAAGGTCAGGTGCAGAGGAAGCGACCCTCGTTAAAAAGCGTAGCACAGAAAGGAAAACATGAAACGAGAATTTTTGCAGAGCTTCAAGGTGGGCGATCAGCCCCTGCCCAAGGAGATCATCGATGCCATTATGGACAAAAACGGTCAGGACATCCAGCAGGCAAAGCAGGGCGCACAGGACTGGGAGGATAAGTATAACCAGGCAGTCCGTGACCACAGTGCCCAAATGGCACAGCTGCGGATGCAGACCAGTCTGGAAACGGCGGTCAGCCGGGCGGGAGGCAGAAGCGTCAAAGCGATCGCGGCGCTTCTGGATATGGATGCCATTGCCCAGAGCGAGGATATTCCCGGGGCGCTGGAGGAAGCCCTGTCTGCGCTGAAAAAGGAAAGCGGCTACCTGTTTGAAGCTCCCACGCCGCCGGCATATGCCCGGTTCACAGGCAGTGCGGGCGAGGAAAGACCCGTAAGTCCTGCCACTCTGGCAGGCGCGTTGAGAGAACGAATGGCAAACAGATAAATTCCGATTTATCGCACTGCGTGCGCAATGGACAATTGACAATTATGGTATTTTTCTACGAAAAATTATTTTAATCGTCGCCAAAGGCGACACGATCATTGACCATTGTCCATTGTCAATTATTTATCGGGATACTGCCCGATCAATCGGAATATCCAACACAACATGAAAGGAAGTAATTATTATGGCAATCACACTTAGCGAAGCAAAGGTCGGCATGACCGACAAGGTAGATCAGCAGATCATCGATATGTTCCGGCGCTCCTCTGCGCTGCTGGACAAGATGACCTTCGACAATGTCATCTCCCCCGGCACCGGCGGCAGCACCCTGACCTACGGTTACATCCAGCTGAAGACCCCCTCCACTGCTGCGGTGCGTACCGGGGGCGGCGAGTACACCCCCGGCGAGGCAAAGCGGGAGAAGAAGACCACCGGCGCGGTCATCATGGGCGGCGCCTTCCAGGTAGACCGGGTGGTGCAGAACACTGCCGGTGCCGCTGACGAGGTGGCGTTCCAGGCAGAGCAGAAGATCAAGGCGACCGCCAACTATTTCCACAACATGACCATCAACGGTGACGGCGAAAACGGCGGCTTTGACGGTCTGAAGAAGCTCCTGTCCGGCACTGCCAACGAGCTGACTGCTTCTGTCAGCCTCACCACCTCCCAGGAACTGGACGAGAATTACAATGCCTTCCTCGACGAGATGGATGCCTTCCTCGCCACAGTGGACGGCACACCGGATCTGCTGCTGATGAACACCCAGATGCTCATTAAGCTGCGCTCCATCGCCCGCCGTGCCGGTTACTATGAGCGCACCCAGGATGACTTTGGCAGAACTGTGGAGACCTACGCCGGTATCCCCATGATGGACATGGGCAAGTACTTTGACGGCGAGCAGTCCATCGATGTCATTCCCACCGAGGATGGCAAGACTGCTATCTATGCGGTATGCCTGGGTCTGGACGGCTTCCACGGCATTTCTCCCCAGGGCACCGGCGTGATCAACGCCTATATGCCTGATCTGGCTGCTCCCGGCGCGGTGAAGACCGGTGAGGTGGAGCTGGTGGCTGGCGTTGCCCTGAAGAACACCCTGAAGGCGGCAGTTCTCAAGGGAATCGCCGTCAGCGCATAAGATGGTCAGCTACGAGTTTTATAGGGATGCCTATCTGGGCACAGCTTTGGGGGAAAAGGAATTTCCCCCACTGGCTGCCCGGGCGGAGGAGACCCTGTCCCGGTTTGCGCGTATCTACACGGTAGACTGTCCCGGCGCAGACAGCCGTGCCATGGCAGTGTGTGCCATGGCAGAGACCCTGAAACAGTGGAGCAGCCGTCAGGGCATCACCTCCACCACGGTCGGCGGTGTGTCTGTTCATTATGAAAACGGTGACAGCCGCGCCCTGGAGACCGCCCTGTACCGCAGGGCAGGGGTGTATCTGGACATTTACCGGGGGGTGCGGTGATGGACTACCCCCTGTGCGACCGGACGGTAACGGTGTATCACCGGCAGGGAGAAGCGGTGACGCGCCGGGTGGTCCACGGCTGCTGGTATCACTATGAGGATGTGTGCGATGAGAATTTGGTGCAGGGCTTTGCCCGCAAATTCCTCCTCATCCAGCCGGGGGAGAACATGATCTACCCCGGTGACAGAATTTTCGATGGGGAAGGCCCGGAAACGGTGGACTGGGATACCTTTTTGCCGGTGAATGTTCCGGGACTTTCCCAGGCGGCATATGCTACACCCTGGCAGCTTAACGGTCAGATCTGCCATGTGGAAGCGGGCAGGAAATAAGGCAATTCCGATTTGTCATTTTATTGGTCATTGCGAGGAGCGCAAGCGACGTGGCAATCTCTCGTATACAAGGATCCGTACGATATCCTAGTGCAGCACCTGCCGGGGGCGGTACTTTCTTGTTTCGGCAAGAAAGTACCCAAAGAAGCCGTCTCAGGGGGCGTTGCCTTACAAAAGCCACCCCCCTGAGAACCCCCCGGCCGCATCGCCGGAGGTGCGGCATAAGGTTTTGGTGCCAT
>JAZSHB010000020.1:0-8389 GCA_045533015.1 Faecousia sp. | reverse complement strand
ATCGTTGGGTCCTACCTTGGCTTCCTTGCGAACAGGCTGCTGCTTGACGGTCTTGTCCGAAGTGCCGGAGGTGGAGAGCTCCTTTGCCACCTTCTGCCGCTTGACCTCCTGGGTGGGCTTCAGCTGTGCAAGGAACAGACGGCGGATGGTCTCCTCCCGGATGGCGGTGATCATCGCCTGGAACATCTCATAGCCTTCTTCCTTATAGGCGATGACCGGGTCATGCTGTCCGTAGGCACGCAGACCGATGCCCTGCTTCAGGTCGTCCATGGCATCGATGTTATCCATCCAATATTCGTCTACCACCCGGAGCATGATAACACGCTCCAGCTCCCGCATGATACCGGGGGTAATGGCAGCTTCCTTGCGCTCGTAGGTCTGCAGTGCCAGCGCATAAATGGCATCGGCAAGACCTTCAGCGGTCATATCGTCGGGAGCAGAGAAAGCGCCCTTGGGGAAATAGACCCCCTCAAATCTGGAAACGGCAGCCTCCAGCGTTTCCCGGTCGGCGATACCGCCGGAAAGCGCCAGGGCATCGGTCACACCGCTGTCAACAACGCTGCGGAGCATACTGAGCATATTGTCCCGCAGCTCCTCGCCGTCCAGAACCTTCTGCCGCTGGGCATAAATGACCTCCCGCTGGGTGTTCATAACGTTGTCGTATTCCAGAACATTCTTTCTGGCACGGAAATTCCGGCTTTCTACCGTCTTCTGGGCATTTTCCACCGCGCCGGAGAGAATCTTGGCATCGATGGGCGTATCCTCATCCAGACCCAGGGAATCCATCATGCCCATGATCCGGTCCGAGGAGAAAAGACGCATCAGATCGTCCTGCAGGCTCAGATAGAAGCGGCTTTCGCCCGGGTCTCCCTGACGACCGGAACGACCCCGAAGCTGGTTGTCGATACGGCGGGATTCGTGACGCTCCGTGCCGATAATGAACAGACCGCCGGCAGCTTTGACCTTTTGCGCCTCATCTGCCATCTGTTCCTTGTATTTATGCAGCAGGGCATCGTATTCTGCCCGGATGCTGAGAATTTCCGGATCGTCCGTCTCAGCAAAGGAATTTGCTTCAGCCAGCAGCTGCTCAGGAAGCTCCCGCTTGCGCAGCTCGTGCATTGCCATATACTCGGCGTTGCCGCCCAATACGATATCCGTACCACGACCTGCCATATTGGTGGCGATGGTAACAGCGCCCAGCTTGCCTGCCTGGGCAACGATCTGTGCCTCTTGCTCGTGGTACTTGGCGTTGAGCACATTGTGGGGGATACCGGCTTTTTTCAGAAGCTTGCTTAAAACTTCGCTCTTTTCGATGGACACCGTACCCACCAGCACAGGCTGTCCCTTTTCGTGGCACTGCTGTACCTGGTCGATAATGGCGCGGAACTTACCTGCTTCGGTCTTGTAGACCACATCTGTCCGGTCCAGGCGCGCCACGGGCTTGTTGGTGGGAATCTCCACCGCATCAAGCATATAGATGGAGGCAAATTCCTCCTCCTCGGTCAGAGCAGTACCGGACATGCCGGAGAGTTTGCTGTACAGCCGGAAGAAGTTCTGGAAGGTGATGGTAGCAAGGGTCTTGCTTTCTCCGGCAACGGTAACGCGCTCCTTGGCTTCGATCGCCTGATGCAGACCCTCGTTGTAGCGTCTGCCGTACATGAGCCGCCCGGTAAACTCATCAACGATGATGATCTGTCCGTCCTTGACCACATAGTCGATATCCTTTTTCATGATACCCCGGGCTTTCATTGCCTGGTTGATGTGGTGGGAAAGTGTGGCGTTTTCCGGGTCGGCAAGATTTTCCACGCCGAAATACTTTTCAGCCTTGGCGATGCCTGCGGCAGTCAGAGAGACGGTACGGGATTTTTCGTCTACGAAGTAGTCACAGTCGTAATCGTCCTGGACCTCCTTCTCGTCCGTCTTGGCGAAAACCTGCTTGCGCAGGGAGGAGACGAAGAAATCTGCCATCTCATAAAGCTTGGAGGAATCCTCTCCCTTGCCGGAGATGATCAGAGGAGTTCTGGCTTCGTCGATGAGGATGGAGTCCACCTCGTCCACGATGGCGAAGGCGTGTCCCCGCTGGACGAGCTCTGCCTTGTAGATCGCCATGTTGTCTCGAAGATAATCAAAGCCAAGCTCATTGTTGGTGCAGTAGGTGATGTCTGCAGCGTAAGCCTCCCGGCGGGCATTGGCGTTCATGCCGGGGACAACCAGCCCCACGGTCAGCCCCATATAGCGGTGGACCTTGCCCATCCATTCGGAGTCACGCTTGGCGAGGTATTCGTTGACAGTGACCACATGGACACCGTCACCGGTGAGGGCGTTAAGATAGCAGGGCAGGATCGCCACCAGGGTCTTGCCTTCGCCGGTCTTCATTTCCGCGATGCGTCCCTGGTGCAAAATGATGCCGCCGATCAGCTGGACAGGATACGGGCGCATACCCAGCACCCGGTCCGCAGCCTCTCGGATAGCGGCAAAAGCCTCGGGCAGCAGGTCGTCAAGAGTCTCGCCGGCAGCCAGCCGCTGCTTAAATTCAGCGGTCTTGCCCCGGAGGGCATCCTCCGACAGAGTCTTATATTCGTTCTCCAGCGACAGGATCTTGTCCACCTGTGGCTGGATCTTTTTCAGTTCACGCTGGGAGCGTGTGCCAAACAGCTTTGCCATCAGTCCCATTTACAGATCTCCTTGCGAAAAAAGTTTTTTTCATTATAGCACAGACGGCGGAAAAATAATAGACATTTTTGTTAATATTTGAAAGGGGGCTTTCGTGAAAAAATCACAAAGTCTATCTTGTATTATAGGGGGTTGTCTGCTATAATGGGTGTAATCCAAACAAAACACGCTGTTTTTAACAGAAAATGTAAAAATCCTGGAGGCGTACTGATCATATGAGAACTGAGTACCTTTTGAATAAAAGCTGGGAATTTATTTACCACGATGGCTCTGTGCAGGAAGTAGACATCCCCCACACCTGGAATGCCAAGGACGGGCAGGATGGCGGCGATGACTATTGGCGCGGCACCTGCACCTACCGCAAGGGCTTTGCTGCTCCGGAATTTGACCGGCAGCGGCAGCGGGTCTACCTGGAATTTCAGGGTGCCAATGCCAGCGCCCGGGTGGAGCTGAACGGAAAAGAGGTCATGTCCCACGACGGCGGCTATTCCACTTTCCGGGCAGATATTACCGAACAGCTGCAGGCAGAAAACGACCTGACGGTGTATGTTGACAACTCTGTCAATGACCGGGTATATCCCCAGAAGGCGGACTTTACCTTCTACGGCGGTATTTACCGGGATGTCAAGCTGATCGTGGTGGATAAGCACCATTTTGATATGGACTATTACGGCGGCACCGGACTGGCAGTAACGCCGGAGGTGGTGGACGACGCGGGCAAGGTCCGGGTGCGCACCTGGCACAATGCCCCCGCAGGCACGGTGACGGTGACCCTTTACGATGCCCAGGGGAACGCGGTTGCCCAGGGAAGCGGTGAGGATATCCGTCTGGTGATCGAAAATGTTCATCTGTGGGACGGTCTGGAAGATCCTTACCTGTATCGCTGCAGGGCGGTACTGTCAGTAGATGGCGAGGAAACGGACTGGGTGGAGACAGCCTTCGGTGTGCGCAGCTACCGGTTTGACCCCAATGAGGGCTTCTTCCTCAACGGGCGCAGCTACCCCCTGCGGGGCGTGTCCCGGCATCAGGACCGCAAGGGGATCGGCAATGCTCTGACCCGGGCGCATCACGAGGAGGATATGGAGTTGATCCGGGAGATCGGCGCAAATACCATCCGCCTTGCCCACTATCAGCATGACCAGTATTTTTACGATCTGTGCGACCGCTACGGCTTGATCGTCTGGGCGGAGATCCCCTATATCTCCGAGCATATGCCAAACGGCAGAGAAAACACCATCAGCCAGATGAAGGAACTGATCGTCCAGAATTACAATCACCCCTGTATCGTCACCTGGGGACTTTCCAACGAGATCACCATTTCCACCAAGGACAAGAAGGATATGCTGGACAACCACCGGGTGCTCAATGACCTGGTCCATGAAATGGATCCTAGCCGTCCTACTTCTCTGGCGTGCTATGCCGTGTGCGGACCGTTTAACAAGGTGGCGCATCTTTCCGATCTTGTCAGCTGGAATCTGTACCTGGGCTGGTATGTGCCGGGCTTCTTCCTCAATGATCTTTGGATCGATTTCTTCCATTGGAAATATCCCAACCGCTGCCTGGGCTACTCTGAGTACGGCTGCGAGGGCATGCCGAACCTGCATTCTTCCCACCCCCGCCGGGGCGACCATACAGAGGAATACCAGGCACTTTATCACGAATATATGCTGCGCTGCTTTGAAAAGCGTCCGTTCATGTGGGCAAACCATGTGTGGAATATGTTCGATTTTGCAGCCGACGCCAGAAACCAGGGCGGCGAGCCGGGCATGAACCACAAGGGTCTTGTGACCTTCGACCGGAAGATCAAAAAGGACAGCTTCTACCTGTATCAGGCGTACTGGACCAAGAAACCCATGGTGCATATCTGTGGCAAGCGGTATCAGCACCGTCCGGAAAAGTACACCACGGTGAAGGTCTACTCCAACTGTGATACCGTATCGCTGTATGTGGACGGGAAGCTGAAGGAACGCAAGGTCAGCGGCAAGATCTTCAAATTCCGCATTCCCCTTACCGGACAGACGAAGGTAAAGGTGGTAGCAGAGGGCGTGGAGGACGAGGCGGTATTCCATTTCACTCCCAATCCGGTGGAGTCCTACAAGCTCAACAAGAAAATTGCCGGCGGCGGCAACTGGACCTGATATAATCCAAAAGCAGTTTGTAAAAACAGGAGGGCTTTCAAGAATGAAAAATTCTGATGGCATGAACCGTGCTAAATTTTATCAGCTTGCGCTGTTTCCCATGAACAACGGCGCGACCAATGTGTACTTTGTATTGATCCTTTCCTACATTGCTACCTTTGGTAATAAGGTTCTGGGGCTTGCCATGGTCTTTGCGTCCTTCATGGTCACCGGTATGCGGGTGTTCGATGCCATTACCGACCCGATCATCGGCGCGATCATGGATAAGACGGACGGCAAGTTCGGCAAATTCCGACCCTTTATGGTGCTGGGCAATCTGGTAATGGCGGTCGCCGTGATCCTGCTGTATATGGTCACGCCGCTGATCCCGGCGGATATGATGTGGCTGCGCTACACGGCGTTTATCCTTTTGTATGCCGTGTGGGTCATAGGCTACACCTTCCAGACCTCTGTGACCCGCAGCGCCCAGTCGGTACTGACCAACGATCCCAAGCAAAGACCTCTGTTCACAGTCTTTAACACCATCGGCTCTCTTGCGGGTATGGGCGCCATGCAGTTTATCGGACCCATCATTGCCGGCGACGGCTTTGCCGGTGACTATAACGGTACCTGGTTTGCCATTATGACCCCCATTGGCATCGCTGTTTCTGTTGTGTTGACCATTTTGGCGGTCATCGGCATTTGGGAAAAGGACCAGACCAAGTACTTCGGTCTGGGCGGCAAGCAGGAGCAGGTAAAGGTCTCTGAGTACATCGGCATTATCAAGGGCAACAAGCCCCTGCAGCGGCTCATGGTCGCTGGCGGCGGCTGCAAGCTGGCGCTGTCCATCGCTACCAATATGACGGTGCTGATCATGCTGTATTCCTGCATGATGGGCAATTACGACAACCTGTACCTGCCTATGATGATCGTGGGCTATGTGTTCTCCGTTCCTTTCTTCCTGCTCACTGTGCGCACCTCTCAGAAGCACGGGCAGAAGAAGAGCCTTATGACCTATGTGGCGGTGGCTCTGATCTGCTATATTGGCGTTTTGGCATTGCTGCTGCTGTGGCGGCAGGGTGACCCGGTGTGGAATCTGACCGTATATACCGGCAAGCTGTTTGGCGAGGGCTTCCGGGTCAATATCAACCTGTATACGATCCTGTTCATTCTGTTCTTCGGTGTGGGCTACGGTGCGTATTACGCAACAGCGGATATGCCCATTCCCATGGTCGCCGACTGTGCAGACTACGAGACCTACCGTTCCGGTAAGTTTATTCCCGGCATCATGGGCACGCTGTTCAGCCTGGTTGACAAGCTGGTGTCCTCCCTGTCTGCTACGGTGGTGTCCATTGCACTGCTGTTCATCGGTGTTTCCGACCTGCCCACCAAGGCAACGGCATATGTGGAGGGTATGAACTGGGTGGTCATCGCCCTGTTCTGTATCGTTCCTATGGTTGCCTGGGCGATCACCCTGTGGGCAATGCGGGGCTACGAGCTGGACGGCAAGCGGGTGAAGACCATTCAAGCGGTGAATGCTGCCCGGAAGACAGCGATCGCAGGGGGCATGTCCCAGGAGGATGCCCTGCGGACCATCACCGACGAAACCGTTTCCCAGTAACAAAAAAAAGACCGGTCAGCCGACCGGTCTTTTTTTGTTATGTAATTAAGCGTAAATTGCCTTCATGATCCGTGTCTTTTCGTCATCGGAGATACGGATCATGCGAACCAGCAATTCAAAGGCCTCGTCGGCAGCACTGTCTATAGACAAAACGGCATCCAGGTGCAGGACGATATCCTTGTCCTTATCCACATAGAAGGTGACCCACTTATACTCGGAATTCAGCTCGTTGCAGGTCAGGATCACATCGGTGACCTTGTCCTCAGGAACGCTCTCATAAACCATATACATAGAAAGATACTCACCGTCATCACCGGAGAAGAAGATTCTGGTGACCTTGCCCTCATAGGGGAAGGCGATCAGGCTGTCACCGTCTTTGTCAGTGACGGCCTTAAATTCCAGATTCTTTGCTTTCAAATTATCAACAAACTTTTGCGCACAAATTTTTAACATAATATTTCCTCCTTAAAATGGATATCTACATCATAACAAATTGTTGTGGAAAATCAAGTCTTATCCTGGATCACCAGCAGGTCTGAAATGATGCTGTTAGACACCAGGAAGCCCTCCGGGGTCAGATGCCAGCGCCCGTCAAAGGTCTTTTGCGCCAGACCGTGCTCCTTGAAGCGGAGCAGTGCCTTTTCCATAGGCGCAAAGGGCAGAAGAAACCGCTGCTCATATTCCTTGGGGTCGAGCCCGGAGGAAAGGCGCAGACGCATCATCAGATACTCTCCTGCCCGTTCCCGGACGGGGACCTCCTGCACTTCCTGCAGCACCTGCCCTCCGCTGCGGATACCGTCGATATAGCCCTGCAGATCCCGGATGATGGTAAACCGGCGACCTGCGAAATCAGAACTGGCGTTGGGACCGAAACCCAGGTATTCCCCGCCGGTCCAGTATTTCAGATTATGCCGGGACACATGTCCCTTGCGGCAGAAATTGGAGATCTCGTATTGCCGGTAGCCGTGGTTTCGCAGAATGCCGATGGCGGAAAGATACATATCCGCCTGGGTGTCGTCGTCGGCAAGGTTGCAGTATTCCCGGTACGCGTACAGAGGCGTACCTTCCTCTACCTTCAGACCGTAGCAGCTGATATGCTCCGGGGCAAGGGACAGGACATTTGTGACGGTTGCCTCCCAATCCTCCAATGACTGTCCGGGCAGACCGTACATCAGATCTACAGAAAGGTTTTTGAAGCCTGCCTTGCGGATCCGGCTCACAGCATTCACCGCCTGGGCGTAGCTGTGGGGTCTGCCGATTTTTTTGAGGATCTCATCGTCGTCGCACTGAATACCCAGGCTTACCCGGTTGAAGCCCTCACTGCGCAGACGGCGCAGCAGCCGGTCAGATACAGAATCCGGGTTTGCTTCAAAGGTAACCTCTGCGCTGTTTGCCACATCAAAGCTTTTGCGGATCACCGACAAGATGGCAGCCATACCGTCAGCGCCGAAGAAGGTGGGCGTACCGCCGCCAAAGTAAATGGTATCCACCAAATAGCCGGGTGCCAGGGCACCGGCTTCCCGGATATGTCCGCACACCGCGTCCAGATAGCCGTCCAGCAAACGGTCTTCCTTGGTGGTGACGGAATAGAAGTCGCAGTACTGACACTTGCTGCGGCAGAAGGGCACATGGATGTAAATGCCCAGGGGCGTTTTGTTGTTGCGTGATAAAAAGGGCATGATGACCTCCGGTCAATCTTCGTCTAATTTGAGAACAGCCATGAACGCTTCTGAGGGAACAGAGACTGTGCCGAAGGTGCGCATGCGCTTTTTGCCTTCCTTCTGCTTTTCCAGAAGCTTTTTCTTACGGGTGATATCGCCGCCGTAGCACTTGGCAAGGACATCCTTGCGCAGGGCCTTGATGGTCTCCCGGGCGATGATCTTGCCGCCAATGGCAGCCTGTACAGGGATTTCAAACTGCGCCCTGGGGATGTTGTCCTTGAGCTTTTCGCAGATCTTTCTGGCTCTGGGGTAGGCGT
>JAZSHB010000046.1:0-7695 GCA_045533015.1 Faecousia sp. | reverse complement strand
ATGGCACCAAAACCTTATGCCGCACCTCCGGCGATGCGGCCGGGGGGTTCTCAGGGGGGTGGCTTTTGTAAGGCAACGCCCCCTGAGACGGCTTCTTTGGGTACTTTCTTGCCGAAACAAGAAAGTACCGCCCCCGGCAGGGACCGGAAGCAGGTTGTCGTGTCAATTTCGGTGCTGTGCAATACATCCCGGAGATTGCCACGGCTTGCAAGCAAGCCTCGCAATGACCACTAAATTAAAACTACCCGACAAATTGGAATTTGAAAGGCAGGTATTTATGTTCAGATATATTCTCAAGCGGCTGGGGATATCGGCAGGCATACTGCTGTTCGTGGTATTCATCATCTACCTGCTGATGCGCCTGCTGCCGGCATCCTATGTGGAGACCATGGCGCTGCAGCTGTCCCAGGCACCGGGAGCAAAGCCCTACGAGCAATGGGTAGAGCAGCTCAACGCCCAATACGGACTAAATGTAGGAATCGTCCAGGGCTATTTTATCCAGCTGAAAAATCTGCTCACCGGAAACTTCGGTGACAGCTGGAAGTTCACTGTCCCTGTGATCGAGAAATTCTCCCAGGTCATATGGGTCTCCTTTGTCATGGGCGCGATCTCTCTGGTGCTGGAGCTGCTGATCGCCATCCCCCTGGGAATCCTTGCCGCCCGGCAGCAGTACAGCCGCACGGACTATACCATTACCGCCGGGGCACTGGTGGGCATCTCTCTGCCCACCTTCTTCTTTGCGACTTTGCTGAAGCTGCTCTTTTGCGTCAAGCTGGGTTGGTTCGACCTGTACGGTCTGGTAGGCAGAGATTTTCAAAACCTGTCTGCCTGGGGCAAATTCTGGGACATGGCGCACCATCTTGTTCTCCCCATTGCCACCCTGGTGGTCATCTCCATCGGCTCGCTGATGCGCTACACCCGGACCAATATGCTGGAGGTCCTGAACGCGGACTATATCCGCACCGCCCGGGCAAAGGGCGTATCCGAGGGGAAGGTCATCTACCGCCACGCCTTCCGCAACACCCTCATCCCCCTGGTAACCATTGTAGGCAGCAGTCTGCCGGGGCTGTTTGCCGGAGCGCTGATCACCGAAACGCTGTTCGCCATCCCCGGCATCGGCTACACCTCCTATCAGGCGATGGTAGCAGGGGACATTCCTTTTTCGATCTTTTATCTGACCTTTCTGGCAGCGCTGACCTTGCTGGGAAATCTGATTTCCGACATTGCCTACGCTGTAGTAGACCCCCGGGTACGGTTGGGAGGCTGAAGAATGGACAAAGAAAACTTTTCCCTTGGGGATGACCGCCGGGTGCGAACGCTCTCCCCCGGCGCACTGACCGCAAAACGCTTTTTCCGCAACAGGCTGGCGGTAGCCGGTCTGGTCATCTTAGCGGTCATGTTCCTGTTTTCCTTTCTCGGCGGCGCGCTGACCCCCTACGCCCAGGATCAGGTATTCTACCGGGATGACCTGCAGCTGAAGGAAACTGCCGCCATCACCCAAAACGAGGCCTACCACTTCACCGCAGCCCCTGGACAGACCCTGGGGGCTGTACTGCAGGCGCAGTTCACCCTTGCTGTGGGCAAGCAGGATTCCTTTGTCTATCAGGGAACGAACTATCAGCTGACCGAAGAAGGCACAGACTTTTATTCCCTGTCCGCAGACGGCGTGCCAGTAGGCATCGCCCACAAGGACATCGTCACCGGCAGCACCGGCTTTGACTTCACTTATCGCGCTCTGAAGGCATATACCGACGGCACATCCACCTTCCAAGCCGACGACACCATCTACACACTGGATGCCGCCGGCAGCATTACCGCAGACGGCGTACCGGTGGGTTCTGTCAGCCGCCTGATCATCCAGCCCAAAACCGGCGGCACTGTCTCCCCTCAATTCCGGGAACAGGCAGCTCTTGCCATTGAACAGGGAGCTGACAGCTTTTCCCTCGACGGAAGGCAATTTTCCCTTGTATACGATGCCGGAGCACGGCTGTGGTCTGTGCGGGAGGCAACCGCCACCCGGGTCTGGGATTCCTATTCCCCACCCTCAGCAAAGCACCTGCTGGGAACAGACAAAAACGGCATGGATATGCTCACCCGGCTCATGTACGGCGGCAGAGTTTCTCTGGTCATCGGCTTCATCGTTGTGTTCATTGCCGGAATTTTGGGTGTGCTGCTGGGGGGCGTTGCCGGCTATTTCGGCGGCTGGGCGGACAATCTGGTCATGCGTATCGTGGATATTTTCTACTGCATTCCCTCTACGCCTCTGCTGATCATTTTAGGTGCTGCCATGGATGGGATGCGGGTAGACCCCAGTATCCGTATGCTCCTGCTGATGCTGATTTTGGGATTTCTGGGCTGGCCCAGTATCGCCCGGTTGGTCCGTGGACAGATACTGAGTCTGCGGGAACAGGAATTTATGACTGCCGCAGAAGCAGGCGGTCTGCGAATTTGGCGGCGGATCTTCCGTCACTTGATTCCCAATGTGATCCCCCAGCTGATCGTTACCTGCACGATGAGCCTTGGGTCTACGATTCTGACAGAGGCGACCCTGTCCTTCCTGGGACTGGGTATTAAATTCCCCTTTGCCTCCTGGGGCAACATTATGAACGATGTGGCAAACGCCCATGTGCTGACCTCCTATTGGTTCGTCTGGGTGCCGGCAGGCATTTGCCTTGTCCTGTCGGTGCTGGGCTTTAACTTCGTAGGCGACGGTCTGCGAGATGCCTTTGATCCGAAAATGAAGCGGTAAACTGGATTTTGAAAGGAGACGCTTATGGCAAGGAAGGATGGGTATTTATCCTCAGGGCAGGCGCGCCGGATCGCCCGGGAAAACCGCCGCACCACCGACGCGCTGGAAAAAAAGCGCAAACGGACACGGGTGCCTGAGTCGGCGTATCTGACACAAATGCGTGACCCGGCAAACGCTGTGGAATTTGACGGTCTTCGCACCTGCTTTTTCACCGATGCAGGCGTGGTCCGGTCCGTTGACGGTGTCTCCTTTGACATCCCCATGGGAAAAACCGTGGGTGTCGTTGGAGAATCCGGCTGCGGTAAATCGGTTACAAGCCTGTCCCTCATGCAGCTTTTGCAGCGACCCCAGGGGCAGATCGTAGGCGGTGAGATCCGGCTCAACCTGGGAAGCAAGGCATACGACATCACCAAGACCCCGGAAGCTGTTATGCAGCAGCTACGCGGCAATGTGGTCTCCATGATCTTCCAGGAACCGATGACGGCGCTGAACCCTGTTTTTCGCATCGGCAGCCAGATCGGAGAGGTCATTGCGCTCCATGACCACCGCTATAAAACCGCCGCCCAGATCAAGGCGCGTACCCTGGAGCTTTTGGAGCTGGTGGGCATCGCCAACGCTCAGGGTGTCTACCGGATGTATCCCCACGAGCTGTCCGGCGGTATGCGCCAGCGGGTGATGATCGCCATTGCCTTGGCGTGCAGCCCCAAGGTCATCATTGCCGACGAGCCCACCACAGCCCTGGATGTGACCATCCAGGCGCAGATTCTCGACCTGCTTCATGACCTAAAGGAAAAGCTGGGCAGCTCCATCCTGCTCATTACCCACGATCTGGGGGTCGTGGCAGGCATGGCAGACCTCGTGGTAGTCATGTATGCCGGGCGGGTGGTGGAAAAGGGAACTGTTCAGGAGATCTTCCACCACCCGGCACATCCTTACACCATTGGTCTTATGGCATCGAAGCCTGTGGTGGGCAAACGGATGGACACCCTGTATTCCATCCCCGGCAAAGTCCCCAACCCCATCGATATGCCCGACTACTGCTATTTCCGCGACCGCTGTGAACACGCCTTCGATGACTGTGAAGGGGCATACCCTTGCGAAATACACTTAAGTGACACCCACACTGTCAGCTGCTACCGCAGCTTCTCTAAGGAGGCAGAAAATGACCGACCCTCGTAAAACGCCCCTGGAATACGATCCCCAGTATATTCTGATGGTAAAGGATCTGCGCAAGTATTTTCCCATAAAGGGCAAACGAAACCGGTTCGTCAAGGCAGTGGACGGGGTGTCCTTCAACATCAAACGGGGCAGCACTATGGGCTTAGTGGGAGAAAGCGGCTGCGGCAAAACCACCACCGGTCGTATGATTCTGCGGCTTGCGGGGGAAAAGACCGGTGGGCAGGTGCTGTTCAACGGACAGGAGATCTATGACCTCTCCCCCGCCCGGCTGCGGGCGCTCAGACCGAAAATGCAGATCATTTTCCAGGACCCCTTTTCCAGTCTTTCCCCCCGGCTTCCGGTGGGAGAGATCATTGGCGAAGCCGTCCGGGAACACAAGCTGGTGCCCCGGTCCTCCTTCGATTCCCATATTGATCGCATCATGGACAGCTGCGGACTGCAGCCGTTCCACAAAAACCGCTATCCCCACGAATTTTCCGGTGGACAGCGGCAGCGTATCTGTATTGCCCGGGCACTGGCGCTGGGACCGGAATTTATCATCTGCGACGAACCGGTCTCCGCCCTGGATGTTTCCATCCAGGCGCAGATCATCAATCTTCTCAAGCAGCTACAGCAGGAATACGACCTGACCTATCTGTTCATCTCCCATGACCTTTCGGTGGTGGAGCATATCTGCGACACCGTAGGCGTCATGTATCTGGGGAATCTTGTGGAGTATGCGGATACAGATGCCCTGTTTGAAAAGCCTCTGCACCCTTACACCCAGGCGCTTTTTTCCGCAATTCCCGTACCGGATCCGGACCATAAAATGCAGCGCATTGTTTTGGAGGGCAGTATTCCCTCCCCCGCTGATCCGCCCTCCGGCTGTAAGTTCCACAGCCGCTGCCCCAAGCGTATGGATATCTGCCCGCGGGTCGTACCGGAGCTGACCGAGGTAGAGCCGGGACACCTGTGTGCTTGCCACCTGTACCGGGAGGTCCGGGATGCGTCACGATAAAAAGCATTTCTGGGGCACCCTGTTGGGCGCTCTGTCGGCGGCACTGCTGGTCGCCGCCAGCTTTATCGTCATTTTCGCTCTGGCGATCTTCCTGCTGTGTCAGCTTGCCTGAATGATTGGTGCAAAAAACCAGCCGCGGAATTTCCGCGGCTGGTTAGTCCAGGGGGATACCGAAATAGGCTGGCATCCCCGGCTCGTCTGTTAATTTGTAATACATAGCAAAGGGCGTTTGTCCGCCCGGCAGTCGGACGGTCCCTTTCTTTACGCCCAACGCCTTGAGGATTCCCGGAATCTTCTCCCGGTCGCCCAGAAATTCCTGAAAATAGAAGGACCCTTCCTCCCCTGTACCGCAGAACAGGCATTCCCCATCTGTATAAAAATCCGCAAAGCCTGCGGCAAACCGCAGGATCTCTCCCTGGTGTACCACCGCATCCTCCGGCAGATACGCCTGCCGCAGCTGCCCGTAGGCATCCGGGTTTACCGGACGCAGCTGCACAGTTTCCCCTGCAGCCAGAACCGTCTTTTTTTCCATGGGGCAAAAGCCCCGGTAGCCCATTTTTTCATACATGGAAAACAGCGCTGTGCTTCCCGGCACCAAAACCGCGCCGGCGTAACCATGCTTTTTCAAATGGGCATGGGTGTCCGCCATGAGCTTTCGGCATATCCCTTGTCCGCGAAACGCTTCTCCGGTAGCTACCGCGTATACATAAGCAAGCTTTTTCCCCTGCCACAGACAGTCAAACCAGTAAAGGGCAGCCGCAAGCTGATCTTCCCGGTATATACATTGGCAGCGGTCCGGACGAAAGCCGGTATGAAAAAAGCCGTCAATAAATGCCTCCGGATCACCGAACGCCTGCTTCCATAGCTGTTTCAGGGCGGGTATATCAATAATCATAGCCGTCCTCCAAAAGACACGCCCAGCTTTTTTCGATCATCCGGTCCGGACAGTAGCTTAGCTTTGCCTTGCGTAGCCCCTCGATGCCCATATCATCCTCCCGGTTGAGCCAGCGTACTTCGGGATATTTTTCCCGCAGATACCGGGCAAAGCTGTTGTTGATGGCAGCATAGGCACCGTCTGCAATGTCCAGCGCCTTTTCAAAGTGGATATCAAAGGTATCCCCGTTGAGCCGGGAACCCATCGTCATAGCCACGGGGGTTCCCTCTACCCGGAGTAAAAGACCCTCCATTCCCAGCGCCTGCCGCTTGTCCAATGCCTTGCACAGTGCGGCGCGCTCCATATGAAAATCTCCGTGGGGATTTTCCTGCAGCCGCAACGCATACCATTGCTCCACCAGCTGCCGCACCTGGGCAATGTTTTCATCGGTGATCGGCTCGGTGGTATGGTCCGGATTTGTCTGGCGGAAGCGGTTAAGATGGTTGCGCTTGCGCTGGAATTTCCGACCCGCTAGGTCTGCCAGGTCGTCGATCGCATAAATATAGTCAAAAGAATCCCGGTCAAAATGATACCGCAGCTTTCCCGGATAAAGCTTCTCCAGCGTTGCACAGTCCTCATGGGTCAGTCCCACAAAACGGCAGGGGATGCCCCTTTCCTTTGCGTCGGCGATGATGGCTTCCAGCACAGGGCGGATATCCCCCGTCCCCACCGGAAACAGGTAGACGCTCTTGCGGTTAAACTGAGAAAAAAATGTCAGGTACCCGCCGCACACAGCCGCCTGCTGTCTGCCCCACAAATAGAGGTTTACATAACTATACTCACAGCCCCGTTCGCCGTTTGTTTGGAGATAGCTTTCAAACAGCGCTTTGTTTTCCAGGGTAATGGGCTTGAAATCGATCATATCTATCACTTCCTATAAAAGAAGTTTACCACATTTTTCCCATTTTATCAACCGAATAACCGTTTGTCCAGCTGCCGGGTCTTGATGGCACAGAACAGCGCCGTTCCCAGAATCAGCAGTACCGCCGCCTCACCAATGGCGACATACAGCGCATTGAGCCAGAAACCGCCGCCTATGTAGAGGCTCAGCTCCCAGCCCACCAGCACCCCGTTGCATACAGCCGGCAGCAGCATGGCAACCAAGGGATACCCCTTGCAGGTCAGCTGCCGGGTCAGATACATCCCCCACGCCGCCAGGAGCGTCGCAGCAGACCCCACAGCAAAATCCAGCGGCAGCGCCCCGGCATAGCTGAGGTTAAAAAGCAGACAACCTACTGTTAAGCCCGGGATCGCCGCCGGGGTAAACAGCGCCAATACGCACAGCGCCTCCGACGCCCGAAACTGGATCGCCCAGGTCGTCGAGCCGGGAATCAAAAAATTCTGAAGATAAGTCAGCGCCATATACAGCGCCGCCAACAGCGCAGCATGGGCAATAAAACGGGTCTTTCTACGCATAATAATCCTCCGGAAAACAAAAACGGGCGCAGCCCGCGCCCACAAAAAAGCGGGCATACTATGCCCACCAAACTCCCTAGTTTTGTTTACCGACAGGATGGTCACGAACTGTCCTATAAAATTGATAGGATTATACATTATAAATAAAACCCTGTCAAGCACCGTAACTTCCGATTTGTCGGGTAGCCCCGACAGGCAATGCGCACGGGTTGCACAGCGTATCGTTTTTGCCCTGCGCCGCCCGGTATCGCTCCTGCGGCAGTCAAATTCCGATTTATTGGGCAGTTTCGTCCCTGTTGTCATTGCGAACCAGTGACCGATGTCACTGGTGTGGCAATCTCAAAAATCGAGTTTTACCAGTAGATTCCCACGCCAGTGTGCGCACTGGCTCGGAATGACAATTGGTTGATGCTTGTCGGT
>JAZSHB010000066.1:0-3337 GCA_045533015.1 Faecousia sp. | reverse complement strand
ACCGACAAGCATCAACCAATTGTCATTCCGAGCCAGTGCGCACACTGGCGTGGGAATCTACTGGTAAAACTCGATTTTTGAGATTGCCACACCAGTGACATCGGTCACTGGTTCGCAATGACAACAGGGACGAAACTGCCCGACAAATCGGAATTTGACTGCCGCAAGAGCGATACCGGGCGGCGCAGGGCAAACACGATACGCTGCGCAGTTCGTGCGCATTGCCTGTCGGGGCTACCCGACAAATTGGAATTTGTTTTTCTTAGTATATCCTCAAACTTGCACCGTGTCAAATGTTCTACCCACTGTGCCGGCTGCATAGTCTCTATGGAGGTGATGGACATGGCTGCGGAAAAATTACAGCTTCCCCACAAGCTGTCCTTAAACGAGCGCAAAAATTTGACAATGACCGGCGTGACAGAGGTGGTCAGCTTTGATGAAAATACTGTTGTGCTGCATACTTCCCTTGGTACGCTGGAGGTCCAGGGACAAGACCTGCAGCTGAAGACCCTGTCCCTGGACGGCGGGCAGGTGGCAGTTGACGGAAATATCTCAGCCCTGCTCTACGAGGAGCCCCGTAGCGCCGGCAGCTTCTGGGGGAAATTTTTCAAATGACCGCCCCGGAAACCGCTTTGTTTCGGTTTGCTATGGCATTGGCGCTGGGGGCAGGGCTCGGACTGCTTTACGCTTTTTTGCGCCCCCTGCGCCCAAAGCACACCCACACCACCGACCTGCTGTTTGTCATCGGGCTGTTCTGGGCATGGCTGCAGCTGAACTTCGGCGTCTGCCGCGGCGATATCCGCATTGGCACCAACGCAGGACTTTTCCTGGGCGGCTGGGCATCCGATGCCACGGTGGGCAGACTGCTTTCTCCCATTTTTTCCGGCTTTTGGAACATAACAGGGCGCACAGGGTCCTTTTTTCTGGGTCCTGTGAAAAAATTTTTCAAAAAAGCAAAATTTTTGCTCCTTTCCCTCTTGAAGGCTGTGAAAAAAAAGGTTACAATAAAATACAACAAAAATAATGGAGGTGTCTGCCGTGGCAGCAAGCCGCAATCCATTTCGCCGGATCAAGCTGGTGTATCAGCGCAGCTCTACGATGCTCAAATGCATAGTCCTGGCAGCGTTGCTTCTATCAAGCGCAGCCCTTCTGGTCATCGGTCATGCCGTCGCCCAGACCCGCGCCGAGACCGAAGCACAGCGCCAACAGGCAGCCGCCCTGGAGCAGGAAAACAAAGACTTAGGCGAAGCGATCGATGACCTGGGCTCTGTCCAGAGTATCAAGGATATTGCCGGTGAGGAGCTGGGACTTGTAGATCCGGACACCGTTATCATCGAACCTGAGCAATAAATTGGAGGAAGCATAATAAACATGGAGTTCACCGTTGGAGCAGTTTTAGAAGGAAAAGTCAAATCCATCACCAATTTCGGCGCTTTTATCAGCCTGCCGGAAAACAAGACCGGTCTGGTACATATCTCAGAGGTCGCCAACACATTTGTCAGCGATGTGCGTCAGCATTTGACCGAAGGACAGGATGTAAAGGTCATGGTCATCAGCAACGAAGGCGGCAAGCTCAACCTGTCCATCAAACGGCTGGAGGCGCGCCCCCAGCGGGAGGGCAGCCCTGCAGGCAGACCCCCCCGCCGGGAAAACCAGAGCCGCACGCCTACACCGCCTCCTGCACCTAAAACTGCAGACCAGCTTTTTGAAGAAAAGCTCAAGGCTTTCATGTCCGAATCCGACAGCAAGCTGTCCTCTGTGCGTCAGTACTCTGACCACCGGACCAAAAGCCGCAGAAGATAAGAAGGGTTTAATGTTATGTCAACCGTTGTGATCACCGGCGGTTCCCGGGGAATCGGTGCGGCAGCCGTCCGGCTTTTCCGGCAGAAGGGCTGCCGGGTGTTCTTCCTGTATGAGAAGGACCACGATGCCGCCAACGCTGTCGCCCAACAGACCGGTGCGACTGCCATCTGCTGTGATGTGGCGGACTCCGCCGCAGTAGCGGCCGCCTTTGCCCCCATTGGGGACATGGATCTTTTGATCTGCAATGCCGGCATCTGCCACTATGGGCTGATGAGCCAGACGGACGAGGCAGCCTGGGACCGGCTATTTGCCGTGAATGTCAAGGGCATCTACAACTGCGTCAACGCCGCTACCCCGGCGTTTTTGCGCAAGCACCGCGGCTGCATCATCACCGTCAGCTCCATGTGGGGAATGGTTGGTGCCTCCTGCGAGGCTGCTTATTCGGCAACAAAGGGTGCTGTGATCGCCCTGTCCAAAGCCCTTGCACAGGAGCTGGGACCCAGCGGCATCCGGGTCAATTGCATTGCCCCCGGCGTGATCCTGACGGATATGTGCGCCGATGTATCGGACGAGACCCTGGAGCAGCTGCGCCAGGAAAATCTGGTAGGTCGCAACGGCACACCGGAGGATGTAGCAAAAGCAATGGAATATCTGGCAGACGCCGATTTTGTCACCGGACAGGTGCTGTCCGTCAACGGCGGTCTGATTCTTTAATTACCAAGGAGGCTACCATATGAAAATCGCGATCGGCTGTGACCACGGTGCTTTGGAACTCAAGCACGCAATTATCGCCCATCTGGAAAAGAAGGGTATCGAGGTCAAGGACTTTGGCACGGATTCCCTTGCCAGCTGTGATTATCCCGACTTTGCCGCCCCTGCCGCCCAGGCTGTGGCAGCGGGTGAATGCGACAAGGGCATCGTCCTTTGCACCACGGGTATCGGTGTTTCCATCACCGCCAACAAGATCAAAGGCATCCGCTGTGCGCTGCTGTCCGATGTGATGTCTGCCCGGATGACCCGGGAGCATAACAATACCAACATGATGGCACTGGGTGCCGGTGTGGTCGGTCCGATGCTTGCCATTGAGATCGTGGACACCTGGCTGGGCACCCGGTTCTCCCACGAGGAACGCCACCAGCGCCGCATCGACAAAATGATGGCTCTGGAAGACTAACGCACCAAAGCCTCCCTTGTGTAAAGGGAGCCTTTGGTTCCGCGCGAAATTCGAGCCGTACTGACAAATTACAGACGAAAAGCGGACGCACCAGCGTCCGCTTTCGTCTTATTCCCGTATTCCGAATTTCGCCCCGTAGCAGTACATCAAACAGCATAGTTCTTTTTGTATATCCTGCAGACTGTTGATAATGCACTCCACATCCTTGTCATGTGCCGCTACCCCCAGCCGCTGCTCCAGCCGTCGCTCGGCATCATACACCTGCCCATACAGCTGCGCACATAATCGCCCATCAGCAAATGCATTTTCGATGCCCGGAACCGGATCGCCCTCCGGAAGATGCCCCTGCAGGGCATCGTA
>JAZSHB010000025.1:0-6745 GCA_045533015.1 Faecousia sp. | reverse complement strand
CGTTCGCGCCAAGGAAGATATCGGCAACCGCAACAGGCAGCCTCCGTTTGTGGTACCCGGCAAAAGCTGTGCCTGACGAAGCAGGCTTGCTTTGTGCCGACCACAGCACTTGCTTACCCACTCGCTTATTCTGCCACAGGCTGCGCTCGTGTGCGCAACCTCCCCAGACCCCACCAGGCGCGCCCTTTCGTTTTTGCGGTATTACTCTATAGCAGTTCTTACGCGCGGTGCTCTTAAGAGTTACTTGCAATTTTAACAACATGGAAACGGCAGATTCTTATTTTAATCTGTCGCCAAAGGCGACACGATCATTGTCCATTGTCAATTGTCCATTGTCCCTTGCGCGCGCAGTAGGACAAATCGGCTGTGCGGTTTTTCAGCAGTTTTCCGGCTATTTCGATAGCCGGATATTTTTTGTCGTTTTCAGTATTTTCCACCCCCGATTCTATGGACAAACCGAACAAAATACTGTATTATTACTACATACACTACTAAAGAGGTGAGGCGTATGGCGTTTTCCTTTTTCGGCGGAATCCATCCCAAGGAGAACAAGCATTTTGCAGAGCATTCTCCGGTCCAGCCCTTCCCTGCTCCGGAGCTTCTGGTCGTGCCCATGTCCCAGCACATTGGCGCGCTCTGCACCCCCCTGGTAAAAAGGGGCGACACGGTCACGAAGGGGCAGAAGATCGGTGACGGGGAAGGTCTGTGCGTTCCTGTACACGCCCCGGTCTCCGGCACGGTCAAGGCTGTGGAGCCGCGTCCCCACGCCGGCGGCACCACCGTTATGAGCGTGGTCATTGAAAACGACTACCAGGATACCCTTTGCCCGGACATTGCCCCCAGGACCTGCGAGCAGGTGGACGCACTGGATCCCCAGACGCTGCTACATATTATCCGGGAGGCAGGCATCGTGGGTATGGGCGGCGCCGCCTTCCCCACCCATGTGAAGCTCAGCTCAGGTCTGGGCAAGGTGGACACCATCCTTGTCAACTGCTCCGAGTGTGAGCCGTACATCACCGCAGACGACCGGCTTTGCCAGGAATTTCCCGCAGAGCTTGTTTCCGGTCTGCAGATCATTATGAAGATTCTGGGGCTTTCCACCGCCCACATAGCCATGGAAAACAACAAGCCCGCCGCGGCAAGGGCACTGTCCGGTGCCATCGATCCTGCCAGCGGTATCGTGCTGAAGCTGCTGCCTGCCAAATACCCCCAGGGCGCGGAAAAGCAGCTGATCAAGGCAGTGACCGGACGGGAAGTTCCGTCCGGCGGCTTGCCCGCTGCCGTGGGCTGCGCGGTGTTCAACGCCGCCCCCTGCAAGGCGATTCACGATGCGGTTTATCTGGGTATGCCGCTGATCGGGCGTATCGTGACCGTCTCCGGTGACATCGTTATGGAGCCGAAGAACCTCATGGTCCCCATCGGCACTTCCGTCAACGCGCTTCTGGAAGCTGTGGGACACCGGGAAAATCCCTACAAGGTCCTCTCCGGCGGACCGATGATGGGCACAGCCCTGTACGATCTGGCAGTTCCCGTGATGAAGGGCAGCAACGCTGTAACTGTTTTGGGTGAGAAAAACCGCTTTGCCGTAGACCAGTCCCAGTGCATCCGCTGCGGCAAGTGCATTTATGTCTGTCCCATGCAGCTCATGCCGGTACTGATGTATAAGGCGCTGTTTACCGGCGATATCGAGCAAATGCATGCCGTCAATCTCATGGACTGTATCGAGTGCGGCTGCTGCGCCTACACCTGCCCCGGCAGCGTACCGCTGGTGCTGGCGTTCCGCGCCGGTAAGCACCAGATCCGGCAGGCTGCGGCAAAAAAGTAAGGAGACGCGCAATGGCACAGATGAAATATTTTTACGAGCTGACCATTTCCAGCTCCCCCCATGTCCACAGTCCCGTGACCACCCGGACCATCATGGGCGATGTGCTCATCGCCCTGACCCCCGCGCTGCTGGGAAGCATCTTCTTTTTCGGCTTCCGGGCGCTGATGGTGACCCTTGTAAGCGTGACCGCCTGCGTCTTTTTCGAGTGGGCGTGGTGCCGGCTTATGAAAAAGCCTACGAAGCTTTACGATATGTCTGCCATGGTCACAGGCGTTTTGCTCGCCTTTGTCTGCCCGGTGACCATCCCCTACTGGTGCATCATTCTGGGCGACTTCTTCGCCATCATCGTGGTAAAGCAGCTCTTTGGGGGCATCGGACGCAACTTTGTCAACCCCGCCCTGGCTGCCCGTGCCTTTATGTTCTCCTGGCCCGTCGCCATGAGCACCTGGGTCAAGGTCGGCTTTGACAACGCCGCCGGCATTTTCCGTACCGCCGACGCAGTCACCGCCGCTACCCCCCTGGCTGCCATGCACCAGGGACAAATGCCTGGCGATTCCCTTTTGGATATGTTCCTGGGAAATGTGGGTGGCTGCATCGGTGAGACCTCCGCGGCTTTGCTGCTCATCGGCTTTGTATACCTGCTGGCGCGCCGGGTCATCTGCGGCAGAGTTACCGGCTGCTTCCTGGGTACTGTGGCGCTGATCGCCCTGCTGTTCCCCCAGGGCAACGACCCCTGGCAATGGTGCGCTGCCCAGCTTTGCACCGGTGGTGTCATGCTCGGTGCCATCTTCATGGCAACGGACTATGTCACCACCCCTGTCACCCACTGGGGACAGGCGCTGTTTGGTGTAGGCTGCGGTCTGATTACTATGCTCATCCGCTATTTCGGCGGCTATAACGAAGGCGTTTCCTACGCGATCCTGATCATGAACTGCTGCGTGGTCCTTCTGGACCGCATCGGCAGACCCCAAAAATTCGGCGCTGCCAAGAAGGAGGTGGCAAGGCAATGAAAAAACACTCTACCCCCGCCTACATCCTCCGCCTTGCCCTGACACTGCTGATCATCACCGCCACGGTGGCGGCAGCCCTGGCAGGAGTCAACGCCATCACCGCCCCGGTGATCGCGGAGCTGACTGCCCAAAAGACCCAGGCTGCCATTGAAGCTGTCCTGCCCGGCGGCGGTGAACAGCTGGAAGCCTTTACAGACGATACGGGCACGGTCCGGGCGGTCTACGCCTCAGAGCTGGGCTATGCCATCCAGGTCGCCCCCAACGGCTTTGGCGGTGCGATCTCCATGATGGTGGGCGTTGGCACCGACGGCACGGTGCTTGGCATTTCCATCATCTCCCACACAGAAACTGCCAGCCTTGGAGCTGTAGCAGCAGACACCACCAGCCGGGGCGAAGCCTTCCGCGGTCAGTTCGTGGGACAGTCCGGCACCCTTGCGGTCGGCGATACGGTGGACGCCATTTCCGGCGCTACCATCACCTCTAAGGCAGTCACCGACGGCGTCAACGCAGCCCTTGCCTGCGCCGCCAGCTTTGGTTAAGGAGGTCTTCTGATGCATTTCAAAAAACAGTTCAAAGAGGGGCTTTTGACGAAAAACCCTGTACTGGTGCAGCTTTTGGGTATGTGCTCGGTGCTTGCCATCACCACGAGCCTGTTTAACGGCATCGGCATGGGCGTGAGCGTTACCGTCATCCTCATCTGCTCCAATATGCTCATCTCCGCCCTGCGCAAGGTGATTCCCTCCCAGATTCGAATCGCCGCATACATCGTGATCATTGCCGGCTTTGTGACCGTGGTAGACCTGATCCTGCAGGCATTTCTGCCGGACCTGGCAGCCAGTCTTGGCGTGTTCATCCCGCTGATCGTAGTCAACTGTATCATCCTGGGCAGAGCTGAAGCCTTCGCCTCCAAAAACGGCGTGCTGGCATCCGCCCTGGACGGTCTGTGCCAGGGCATCGGCTACACGGTGGCTCTGGTGGTCATGTGCATCCTGCGGGAGCTCATCGGCTCCGGCACCTTTGGCGGCGGCATCTTGAACGGCGGGGAAGGCATCCGCATCATCCCCGAGGGTTATCCCGCCATGCTGATGGTCATGCCCGTGGGCGGCTTCCTGACCCTGGGCTTTGTGATCGCGGCGTTCCAATGGATGCAGAAAAAAATCCGTGACCGGAAAAAGGAGGGCAAGCAATGAGCTACGCACAATCGCTTGTGGGCATCCTCATCTCTGCCCTGCTGACGGAAAACTTCATCTTAGTCAAATTCTACGGCATCTGCCCGTTCATGGGCGTTTCCAAAAAGATCGACACCGCCCTGGGCATGGGCATGGCAGTTACCTTCGTCATGGCGCTGGCATCTGCCGCCTGCTGGGTCGTGGACACATATCTGCTGGCAAAATATCAGTATATGCAGACGGTGGCATTCATCCTGGTCATCGCCTCCATCGTGCAGGTGGTGGAGATGTTCCTGAAAAAGAGCGTCCCTGCCCTGTATAAGGCGCTGGGTATCTTCCTGCCGCTGATCACTACCAACTGCGCCGTGCTGGGTGTCGCACTGGTAAACGCGCAAAAAGGCTACGGTTTTCTGGAAAGCGTGGTCAACGGTGCTTGCGGCGGTCTCGGCTTTACCCTCGCCATCGTCCTGTTCGCCTCTGTCCGGGAGCGTGTGGACAAGGCGGACTGCCCGGCGGCGTTCCGGGGCTATCCCATCGCCCTCATTGCCGCAGGTCTGATCGCTCTGGCGTTTATGGGCTTCTCGGGTCTGCGTATTTTCTAAGGAGGTCTGTACAATGGCAGAAATATTGATCGCTGTGGGCATCCTTGCCGGTCTGGGACTGATCTTCGGTCTTGTTCTGGCAGCTGCCTCGAAGCTATTCTATGTGGAGACCGACCCCCGTCTGGACGCGCTGAATGACTGTCTTCCCGGTGCCAACTGCGGCGGCTGCGGCTATGCCGGCTGCGGTGCCTACGCGGAAGCTGTGTTAAAGGGCGAAGCGCCCATCGGTGCCTGCGCCTCCGGCGGCAACGAATGTGCCCAGGCAATGGGTGCTATCCTGGGCGTGGACACCGCACCCCTCAAGCGGATGGTCGCCTTTGTCCGCTGCTCCGGCTACCGCCGGGTAGACAGCACCGGCAAGGAGCTGGGTGCAAAGCAAAAGGCACAGTACGAGGGCTTTCAGGACTGTCTCGCCGCCTCCAAGGTGGGCGGCAACGGACCCATCGCCTGTAAATTTGGCTGCCTGGGCTTTGGCAGCTGTGCCAAGGTGTGTCAATACGGCGCGCTGAAGATCGTTGACGGTGTGGCACAGGTAGATAAAGAAAAATGCGTAGGCTGCATGGCTTGCACCCGGGTATGTCCCAGAGGGCTTATCGCCCCTGTGGAATATGACGCCCAGGTGCGCATCCCCTGCGCCTCCCACGCCAAGGGCGCAGTGACCGTCCGGGGCTGCTCTCAGGGCTGCATCGGCTGCGGTCTGTGTAAGAAGATCTGCCCGGAGGAAGCCATTACCATCGAGAACAATCTGGCTGTGATCGACTACGACAAGTGCGTAAACTGCGGTCTGTGTGCAACGGTATGCCCCAAAAAGCTGATCGAAAGCACCGTGGTGCTCCCACAGGAAACACCTGTGAAATAAAAAAGTACTTGCCCGCGTTACTCCTCTGTGGTATACTTAGTTGAAAATAAAAAAGAGGAGAATAGAAATGCAGATCGTCAGTTTACTTATTAATCAGATCATCGTCATGTTTGTGTACATGATCTTCGGTTTCCTGCTCTACAAGGGCAATAAGATCTCCAAGGAAGGCAGCGGCAATATGGCAACGCTGCTGGTTTGGCTCATTATTCCCGTGGTAGTGATCAAAAGCTTCTGCGTAGAGCCCACAAAAGCGCGCATGGTCGGTCTCGGCTTGAGCACCGTGGCAGCCCTTGCCATCCAGGGACTTTCCATGGCGGTGTCCCATGTGCTGTTCAAAAAGCGCCCCATCGACAACTTTGCCTCCGCTTTTTCTAACGCAGGCTTTATCGGCATCCCCCTGGTCACCGCCACTGTCGGCGCGGATGCCGTGTTCTACATTGCCTTTTTCGTAGCGCTGCTGAATATCCTCCAGTGGGTCTACGGCGTGGCTGTCATCACCGAGAAAAAAATGACAATGAACAAGTCCACCCTGCTGCATCCGCTGATCTTGGGTCTGGTGCTGGGTCTTATCCTGTTTTTCACAGGCTGGGGCGCCAAGCTGCCCGGCACCGTCATGACGGCGCTGTCCGGTATCTCTGCCCTGAATGCCCCCCTTGCCATGCTCATTATGGGTGTGTATCTTGCCCAGGCTGATCTGAAAAGCCTCTGGACCGACAAGCACCTATACCTGCTGAGCCTTTCCCGGCTGGTGCTGATTCCCTTGCTGAGCCTGGGGCTTTTATGGGTGCTGCAGCTGCTGATCCCTGCTATGCAGACCCAGATGCTTCTGGCACTGCTGATCGCTGCCATTGCACCGGTGGGTGCCAATGTGGCAGTGTACGCGCAGCTGCACAGCAAGGACTATGTCTATGCCAGCAAAACAGTGGTGATATCCACCCTGCTCAGCCTGGTGTCCATGCCGCTGATCGTGCTTCTGGCACAGTACATATTGAAATAAACCACAAAAAAACCTGCGAAAATTTCGCAGGTTTTTTTATATGTGAAGCATTCTCTTTGCCAGGTCGTTCATTTTCTCTAAGGGTTCTTTTCCCAGGTTTTTCTCAATGATCATTCTTGCCGCCTTCATGTTGGGTGCCCGATCGGAGAGGTTGTGGCAATCCGAGCCAAGGAAGTGGATCTCTCCCCGGCGCAGCTGCCGCAGCGCCCAAAATCTGCCCCATCTGGGCAGGAACGCCTCTGCGTTGCATTGGAAATAGACATCCATATCCATCAGCTGCCGG
>JAZSHB010000083.1:0-7918 GCA_045533015.1 Faecousia sp. | reverse complement strand
GTTGTCATTGCGAACCAGTGACCGATGTCACTGGTGTGGCAATCTCAAAAATCGAGTTTTACCAGTAGATTCCCACGCCAGTGTGCGCACTGGCTCGGAATGACAATTGGTTGATGCTTGTCGGTAAACAGCCCGACAAATCGGAATTTTTAATTTCGTGCCATGACGCTCATGCAAAAGTAGCGGATATCGTCCATGGCGTGATCGTTTTCCTTTCTGGGTGCATCTGTGGCAGGATCATCCTCCCAGGTATACATCCCAAATTCCCGGATGCTGTCCCGGCAGCAAGGCGCAAACAGCAGCCGCCCCTGCTGCAGCAAGGATGCGACCATGCGGATGCCCGGCAGCACCGCATTGCGCGCCTTGCGCACCCGGAACCGTCCGTGCCGGCGAACCACCGCGATAAAGCTTGCTGCCGACGGATCCACGATCACCTGCTCCACCGGCGCGTTTCCTGCAAGGGTCTCCAGTGCTTCATAGTACTCCTCATCCGTGCAGGAGCGTCCCGTGTCCCTGCCGCTGTAGTAGTACTCCCGGACACGAACCGCCTGTTCCCCGGCAACACACCACAGCCCGGCAGAGAATGGATTTTGTGTGCCGTAATCGACGGATATGTACCACCTGCCCCTTGCTGGCAGTTGCTGGCAGATGTGCCGGGTCTCGTCAAAATCGTAAACCAGCCCCTGGGCACTGCACCATTGCCCCAGCACATACCGCTTATAGAACACGCCGGTATAGAGCCGCTGATAGCGCTGTCGGACGCCGGGGTCCAATGCCGGGTTGTCGTCCATGGTAAAGTGGAGATACAAAGCGTTTTTCTGCCTGCATCCGGCGATCCACTGCTGATAAAACCAATGCTCCCTGGCTCCGGGATTGCAGGAAAACCACAGCTTAGACCCTGGCTCAGAGCAGCGGGCGCACGCCTGTTCCACAAAGGAACGGGGCATCAGCGCCACCTCATCCAGCAGCACCCCCGCCAGCGTGATCCCCTGGATGACCATGTAGGAGCTCTCGTCCTGACCGCCGAACAGATAGTAGGTGTTCTCCCGGCTGCCCATGCGCACCGTCAGCTTGCTGTCCGCCCGATGCTCCGTGATCTCCATGAGTCCTCCCAGCCAGTCATGCAGGTGCAGGACGATATTGCGTCGCAGGGCACCTACGGTCTTGCCGCAGATAGCAAACACTTCACCGTTAAAGCGTGCCATGCTCCACAAAAAGAAGCCACAGGTTATGGCTAAGGTCTTGCCTGCACGGACAGAACCGTCGCAGATGAGCGCGTCATGGTGTTTCAGATCGGGTCTGTTCCACCAGGTCATTGCCAGCAGCTGCCGCTTGCTGAAGCTCCGGTAGGTCATGGGTGGCGATCACCTCCTTAGTGCTGTCTAAAATGGCTTGCAGGAGGTTGTTGTCCTGCTCCGGCTGAGTGTCTTTGCGGTCAAACATCCCCAAGTACTTGCCCAACAGCTCCAACGCCTTAAGCTTGTCATAGAATTTGACCTTCAGGCTGCCCCCGGATCTTTCAATAGAGCAGATCGCCGCACAGGTCTGGGGTGACAGCTTTTCCGTAGCACGCACCTCCAGCTCCCCGTCGTGCACCGTGAGCACCTGGGTGGCATCTGCCATGGCAATGGCATGGAGCTGCCGAAGCACTGCCGTTTGTGAAATATCAAAGCTGCTGTCCACGCTTTCCTCCTTTCTGCCGGTGGCTAAAGCATACCCCACACCCGAAGAAAAAACTTCCCACTTTTTTCCCACCCCAAAACACCGGCTTTTTGGACGCAAAAATCCCCGGAACTTTCGTTCCGGGGATCATCCCTCAAAATTATTCCGTTACCGGCATTGCTCTGCCGTCGCTTTGCATTTCATACACCACGCCGTCCACTGTGACGCTGCCCTCTGTTTCCAGCAGTCCATCCTCGCCAAACCAGTACAGCCTGCCGCCTATGGTCTGCAGACCCGTCACCGCCACGCCGTCGCGGTCACGCCAGGTCATGCCTGTGTCGGTTGCCAGCCACCCGGTGCACAGCGTTCCGGACCCAGAAAAATACAGCTGCTTTCCGTCCACCTCATTCCAGCCGGTGACAGCTCTGCCGTTTTCATCCAGATAGCATCTCACTCCGCTGCGGCTTGTCCAGCCGGTGCAACATCTTCCGTCTGCATAGAAATACCAGCTGCCGTTTTGCCACACCCATCCGTCTGTCACAGACACCTGCGCAGGATAGGATACTGCTGCCATATCCGCATTATCTGCTTTTCCCTGTCCATGCACGGTCACAGTCTGGCTCCAAAGCTCCACCGCCTGTGTTTTGGTGCTGCAGCTACCGCTTTGCACGATCACGCTGGCGGCCTCGGCGCGGATACTGACCAAATAGCTGCCCGGCTTCAATGTGTCCGTAGAAAAAGCGATTTCATACGCGCAGGCATCCACGATGCTCTCACTTCTCGCCACCACAGCACCGCTGCTGTCCGTAACTGTGATCTGTATGGCGTCCACCCTGCTGTTTTCTGCACTGACCGTGCCGCTTACGCATAGGCTCTGCCGAACAGATTCTCCGTGGATCTGCGCAGTCAATGCACCTGTATTGAGTTGCTGTACGCACACCGCGCTGGCTGCCACGAAGCCCTCCGCTTCTCCATCATCCACAGCGTAAAACAGGTCGCCCTGGGAATTTCTGTAAACACCAACAGCATGAAGCACCTCACCGGGCGTAATACTGCGCAGGACCATACAGCCGTTTTCTCCCACCAGACAGGGGGCAGACCGCATAACGCTTTCAAACCGGGTCTGCACAAATGCGTCGCAGTCCTGTCTGCTGCAGCTGTCAGCATAGTTGCCGCTGCCAAAGCAGATCACACCGTCAAAGGTCATCCACTCATCAAAATACGCTGCAAATTCGCTGATGGAGCAGGTGATCACATTGCCTTCCGGACCTGCCAAAGAAGTATAGAAGCTCTCTACAAAATATACCGTGCCATCGAGAATCGCGTTGATCACACAGGCATGCCCGTACCTTGCACCGGCATCGGTGCTCGTCCAGTCGAAGCCTACCAGCAGATTATACACATCCCTGGTGCCATCCCGGGAGATGGCGCGCAGCGCTTCCTCCAGGGAGTATTCCTCTGCCGGATAAGCGCTTATGTAATAGCCGTTGTCCGTAACTGTCAGGTCCTTATAGTAATCAAACTGCTTATTGCCATCATTGACGATAACTGACTTGTTAATGCCCATGTGATACAGCTGATGACTGGTCATCAGACCGCACCACCCCTGGAAGGAATCCCTCCCGGCAGAGGACAGGCTATAGCGATAAACGCGCTTTGCCTCTTTGATAACCGCTTCCTCCCGGGTCAGCTCCGTTTCCTGGGCAAGCGCCTGTCCGGGCAGCACCGCCGCAAATAGCGCGATGCACAAAAGGATTGCCATGATGCGTTTCATATGCGATACCGCCTTTCCGTGGACAAGCCACAAACTTTTGTTATTATATCACAGATATTTGTCAAAAGCAACCAAATCTTCTCCCAAGCCAACGCCAGGAAAGGAAAATATTGCTTGCCTCGTACATCTTTTCATGGTATCATACTGTCAGAACCAATGAACGGAGGAAACCATCATGCTGCATATCAAAAAAATGCGTGCCGATCATGTGATTGATTTTGCCGCTGAGGAGCTGAAAAAGTATCTGCGGATGCTGATGCCCCGGTGCGGAGAGATCTCCATTGCCTACGAGCCTGACGCAAAGGACGGATTCCGTCTGGGACTTCTGGAGGATTTTGGACTGCCCAGCGAGGCGGAAGATCCTGTCCTGGACGATGTGGTACATATTGACACAGACGAGCAGGGCGGCATTCTTGCCGGCTCTAATCCCAGAAGCATTCTGTTCGCAGTATACCGTTACCTGCGGCTCAACGGCTGCCGCTGGCTGTACCCGGGTGTTGACGGCGAGCACATCCCCGTCAAAGCTGTTCAGCCTCAGAAATATCACAAGCTGGCAGACCATCGCTTCCGGGGTCACTGCAACGAAGGCGCAGAAAGCCAGACCTGTATGCTCGAGACCATTGACTTCTACGCCAAGCAGGAGCTCAATGTGTACATGATCGAGTTCGATATCCCTTACTACTACTATCACGACTACTATTCCCACAAATATAACGATGCCAACCGTCCCCCCGAGCCGGTTTCCCCCGAGCAGGTGCTCCAGTGGAAGCGCCAGTGTGAGGTAGAGATCGCCAAGCGGGGCATGATGTTCCACGACATGGGACACGGCTGGACCGCTGAACCCTTCGGGCTTTCCTCCACAGACGGCTGGCAACGGCATGACGATTCTTCTCTGACCGCCGAACAGCGGGAATGCCTCGCCGAGATCAAGGGTGTCCGGGGATTATGGGGCGGTGTTGCGCTCAACACCAACCTGTGTATGTCCAACCCCAAGGTGCGCACCACTATGGCAACTGCCATTGCTGACTACGCTGCTGCCGGCTCCAATGTGGATTACCTCCATGTGTGGCTGGCGGACGGCAGCCGTAACCACTGCGAATGCGAGCAGTGTCGGAAAATGCTGCCCAGCGACTATTATCTGATGATCATGAACGAGCTGGACGAAATGCTCACCGAACGGGGGCTGTCCACCCGGATCGTCTTTATCTGCTATGTAGATACCCTCTTTGCCCCGGAACACATCACCATCAACAACCCCCAGCGGTTCTCCCTTTTGTACGCACCGATCCACCGTTCCTACAGCTCCAGTGTGCGTGAAGATGCTGTCCTGCCGGAGGCACAGAAGTATGTCCGTAACGGTTGGAAGAACCCCCCCACCGCCGATGACCATCTGGCGCTGCTGCGCAAGTGGCAGGCAGTTTGGCCCGGTCCCGTATTCTCCTACGAATACCACTTCTGGAAGCACCAGTATGCCGACCCCAGCGGTCTGTACATTGCCCGCCGCATTTACGAAGACATCCGCACACTGCGTTATATGGGCATCGACGGCTATGTGGAGGACGGCTCCCAGCGCAGCTTCTTTCCCAACGGACTTGCCATCTATGTGTACGCCGAAACGCTTGTGAACCGGGATGTGGACTTCGACAGCCTGGTAGAGGATTACTTCAGCCACATTTACGGTGCCGACTGGCAGAAGGCAAAAGCTTACCTGACCCATGTGGGTGAAGCCTTCGACTTTGCCTTCCTGGAAGGCGAACGCTCCCTCAAGCCCGATTACAGCAAGTTCTATAACCCTGCCATGACGGAGAAGTTCGCCCAGGTCCCGGAGCTTGCCGCCCTGGGTCGCAGCCTGGCAAAAGCCCATATGTCCATGCCCACCCGTCCCCAGACTGTATCCTGGCGGCTGTTGCTGCGCCATACGGAATACATCGAGGGTCTTGCAAAGGCATGGTACGAAAAATGCCAGGGCAATGCACACACCGCCCTGGAGCTGGCACGGGCGTTTACTGCCAGCTTCGGCAAATATGAATTTGAGATCGAACGGTATTTCGATCATATGCTGGCAATGCGCACGCTGCTTTCCCAAATGCCCTCAAAAGCATTGCGCCCCCCTGTTCTGCAGGAAGGCAACTAACTTCACAAAAGATCCCCCACACGGTCAGGTGTGACCGTGTGGGGGATCTTTATTGCTTTATACTCTTGCGTGTCCCTGGGAGCAGATCACATCTACCACCTCGTCTACACATTGCTGGCACAGCTCTTTGGTGGTCGCCTCCACCATGACCCGGATTACCGGCTCTGTTCCGGATTCGCGCACCAAAACACGCCCTGTATTGCCCAATTTCTTGGCAACTTCCTCCACCGCAGCTTTTACCGCCGGATCGTTCTGTGCTTCTGCCTTGTCCTGCACACGGACATTTTTCAGCACCTGGGGATAGATGGTCAACCCCTTGCACAGCTCAGACAACTTCTTCTTCTGTGCCATCATGACCTCCATCACCTTCAGGCTGGTGAGAATGCCGTCACCGGTGGTTGCGTACTTGGAAATAATGATATGTCCCGACTGCCCACCGCCCAGACGGCAGCCATTGGCAGTCATGTATTCATAGACATACTTGTCGCCCACCTTGGTCTTGGCATAATCGATACCCTCTGCATCAAACGCCTTAAACAGACCCAGATTACTCATAACGGTAGTGACCACAGTATTTCCCGCCAACTCTCCCTGGCGGCGCATATACAGCCCCAGCAGATACAGGATATGGTCGCCGGTGACCACATTGCCCTGCTCATCCACACACAGACATCTGTCTGCATCGCCGTCATAGGCGAAGCCCACATCCAGTCCGTTTTCCAGGACATATTTCTGCAAATGCTCAATATGGGTCGAGCCTGCTTCTTTGTTGATATTCACGCCGTTCGGCTCAGCATTGATCACATAGGTCTTTGCGCCCAGAGCATCAAACACGCTCTTTGCGATATTCCAGCTGGCGCCGTTGGCACAGTCCAGACCCACCTTGACGCCCTTGAACGAGTGCATCCCCAGAGAGATCAGATAGCCGATATAACAATTTCTACCGGAGACATAGTCTACCGTTCTGCCGATCTTCTCCTGTTTTGCAAAGGGTATTTCGCTGTACTGCTCCCCGAAGACTGTCAGCGCACCGTCCAGATACGCCTCTACCAGCGCAATGGTCGCCTCGTCCATCTTCTCGCCCTGGGCATTGAGCAGCTTGATTCCGTTGTCATAAAAGGCATTATGACTGGCGGAGATCATAACACCGCAGTCAAAGTCATCCATCCGGGTCACATAGGCAACAGACGGTGTGGTGGTCACATGCAGCAGGTAAGCATTGGCACCGGATGCCGTGATACCGGCAGCCAGGGCATACTCGAACATATAGCTGGAACGCCGGGTATCCTTGCCGATGACGATCTTTGTCTCGCTTTCATTACCCGTTCTTTTTTTGCACGCAGCATAATACCAGCCCAGAAAACGCCCAACCTTATACGCATGGTCTGCAGTCAGGTCTACATTCGCTTCCCCGCGGAAGCCGTCTGTTCCAAAATATTTTCCCATATTCAACACTCCTTGCTCCGCTGTTACCGTTTTTTTGTGACTGTACCGTCACACTTGTAAATGCTTCCCTCGGGCACAACGCCCCGAACACAGGAGGTGGGATATACATTGCTGTTGCGTCCGATGACCGTGCCGGGATTGAGCACGCTGTTGCAGCCTACCTCTACATGATCGCCCAGCATTGCGCCCACTTTTTTGATCCCTGTAGGAATATCCGTGTCTGCGTGAATCACCACCAGGGTCTTGTCGCTTTTTACATTGGAGGTCACAGAACCGGCACCCATATGCGCCTTGTAGCCCAAAATGCTGTCGCCCACATAGTTGTAATGGGGCACCTGTACACTGTCGAACAGGATCACATTTTTCAGCTCTACAGAGTTGCCTACTACGCAGCCGTCGCCTACCAGCGCCGCACCCCGGATAAACGCGCAGTGGCGCACCTCGGTACCGGCACCGATGATACAGGGCGCACCCAGATATGCCGTAGGGGCAACCACTGCCGTCTTATGTACCCAAACCTGTGGGGAAACCTCTGCGTAATCATCGCCCAGAGTGCTGCCCAGAGAAACGATCAGCGCCTGAATGCCCTTGAGCGCCTCCCAGGGATAAGTAAAGTCGGAAAGATAGTCCTTTGCCAGGGTATGCTCCAGCGCATATAATTCAGAAATTTTCAACAAAATTCTACCAAACCTTTCTTTTTTGAAAGTCACAACATGTATATTCTATCACAGCTTGACAGGAGAATCAACCGTCAAATTCCGATTTGTCGGGTAGCCCCGACAGGCAATGCGCACGGACTGCACAGCGTATCGTTTTTGCCCTGCGCCGCCCGGTATCGCTCCTGCGGCAGTCAAATTCCGATTGATTGGGCAGTTTCGTCCCTGTTGTCATTGCGAACCAGT
>JAZSHB010000036.1:0-10390 GCA_045533015.1 Faecousia sp. | reverse complement strand
AAAAGCGCAAGAAAAAGGAGGCACTTTCGTGCCTCCTTCAACATATCTTAAGGAATTAGTTGGTATAGTTGTCGAAATAGCCCTGAATGTGGATGATGGGCGTGCCCTTGTCGCCGGAGCCGGAGGTCAGGTCGCACAGGGAGCCGATCAGGTCCGTCAGGCGGCGGGGTGTGGTGCCCTGGGAGGCCATGGAGCCTGCCAGATCGCCCTTCTCCCGAATCCGCTGCTCGATGGCGGCCTTCAGTGCCTCACCGCTCAGATCAGCGAAATCGTTGTCAGCCAGATACTTCAGCTTCAGCTCGTTGGGAGTGCCCTCCAGACCGGAGGTGTAAGCGGGGGAAACCACGGGGTCAGCCAGCTCCCAGATCTTACCTACAGGATCCTTAAACGCGCCGTCACCGTATACCATAACCTCAATGTGCTTGCCGGTAGCCTCCAGGAGCTTTGCCTGGATGTCCAGCACCAGCTGCTGGCAGTCCCGGGGGAACAGCTTGACAGTGTCTTCGGTGGCTTTGTTGGAGCCCAGCAGACCGTACTTTTCATTGCAGCCGCTGCCGTTTACAGGGGCGGTCATGATCTCATCGAGTCCGTATACACGCTCACCGCCGGCAGCCTTCAGCAGGCGCTTGGTGCGCTGACGGGTGTGGATATCGCAGTGGAGGACATTCTTGGTGTAGCTGAGGATCGCCCGGGGGTCGTTGGCAAATACCACCTCTACCTCGGCACCGCATTCCCGGATAAGCTGGCTGTAGTATTCCACATAATCCACACCGGTGAAGGTGTGCTTGATGTAACCGAACAGCTCGCGGTAACGCGCTTCAGAAAGGACATCCTTATAAGGATCGATTCCGTTTTTGTCCATCATATCCCAGTCGATGAGGTGGTTGCCCACTTCGTCGGAGGGATAGCTGAGCATCAGCACGACTTTCTTGCAGCCCTTGGCGATGCCCCGAAGGCAGATAGCAAAGCGGTTGCGGCTAAGGATGGGGAAAATAACGCCCACGGTTTCGCCACCCAGCTTGGTGCGGACATCCTGCGCAATGGCATCCACACTGGCGTAGTTGCCCTGGGAACGCGCCACGATGGCTTCGGTCATTGCCACCACATCCCGGTCCCGGGGATTGAGTTCTCCGGACTTGACTGCGTCCAGGACGCAGTTTGTAACGATCTGCACGAGGTCATCACCCTGACGGATAATGGGAGCGCGGACACCCATTGAAACAGTACCTAACATCCGGCTCATGATCAACACTCCTAATCTGACATAAGAATTGCGGTTTCCCGCGTGTCATTTTACTTTCCTATTATAATACAACAGTTTCCCTTTGTAAAACAAAAATTTCGCCTTTACCGCATATTTTTTACAGGAAAAGCAGGAAATTATTTGTTCATTTTCCCAATTCCAGGGTTCTTTGATAAGCCTTTACTACAGCATCCATGGCGCAGGCGCGCAGCCCGCCCTCCTCCAGCGCCTTGACGCCGGCAATGGTAGAGCCGCCGGGAGAGCAGACCGCGTCCTTCAGCTGACCGGGGTGCTGCGTTTTTTCCAAAAGCATCCGGGCAGATCCCAAAAGCGTCTGGGCAGCGTATGCCAGCGCCTTGTCCCGGGGCAGACCGCACGCCACAGCACCGTCAGCCAGCGCCTCTGTAAAAAGACTGACAAAGGCAGGTCCGCAGCCGGACAGAGCAGAGCCGGCATCGATCAGCTTTTCCGGAAGCCGGTCCAAAAGCCCTGCGCAGCGCATGCCTTGACAGAAGCCGTCTATGGCTTCTGGGGAGACATTCTCTGTGGCATCGTATAAGATCATACCGCTGCCCACAGACACCGGAATGTTGGGCATGATGCGAATCAAAGGGTAATCGCCCCCAGCCATCCGCCGGATATCCGCCATGGCAACGCCTGCCGCCATGGAAACCAGCACGAAGCTGTCCGTCCGGCTTGCCAGTACCGGTGCGATATCGGCAAGCATATTTGCCATCACCTGCGGCTTGACCCCCAGAAAAATATAGTGGCAGTTTTTTGCCACGGCTGCAGCATCAGCGCTTTGGCAGCCGATCTCGGCAGCCAGGGCGGCAGCCTTTTCCTGACACTGGTCAGCCAGTGTAATATCTGACGGTGCGATAGCTTTGGCGGCAGCACGCGCCAGCGCACCGCCCATATTTCCTGCACCGATAAAACCGAATGTAATATGCATAAAATCGCTTCCTTTCGCGTCCGATCTATCTGATCTGTCCGTTGCCGCGGATCACATATTTATAGCTGCACAGCTCGTCCAGCCCCATAGGTCCTCTGGCGTGGAGCTTCTGGGTGGAAATACCGATCTCACAGCCCAGCCCGAACTCACCGCCGTCGGTAAACCGGGTGGAGCAGTTGACATACACAGCAGCACTGTCCACCACTGCGGTAAAGCGGCGTGCCAAAGCCTTATCCTCGGTAACGATACACTCGCTGTGCCCGGTGGAGTGGAGGGCAATATGTCCCATTGCTTGCTCTGCGTCCGCTACTACGCCCACTGCCAGGATGTAGTCGAGAAATTCTGTATCGAAGTCCGTATCCGATGCCGGAGTGCCGGGGATGATCGCGGCAGCAGCCTTGTACAGCCGCAGCTCCACCGGATTTGCAGTGCGGTCAGCTACCAGCCGCTTGTGCAGCTTGGGCAGAAATTCCCGGGCAATATCCTGATGCACCAGGCAGCATTCGGCAGCGTTACACACGCTGGGGCGGCTGGTCTTGGCGTTTTCGATAATAGCAAGTGCCATTTCCTGGTCCGCTGCCTTATCCACATAGATGTGGCAGATGCCGGTGCCGGTCTGGATACAGGGGACTTTTGCCCCCTCGGTACACGCCTTGATCAGTCCTGCACCACCTCTGGGAATCAGCAGATCCACATAGCCCACTGCTTCCATTAGCTCCTTGACGCTGGCACGGGTGGTGTCCTGGATAAGCTGTACCAGCTGCGGCGCAAGACCTACCGCAGCCAGACCGTCCTGCATTGCGTTTACGATGGCATTGGCAGACCGGAAGGCATCCTTGCCGCTGCGCAGCACGCAGGCAGAGCCTGCCTTGATGGCAAGGGCGGCGGCATCCGAGGTGACATTGGGGCGGCTTTCATAAATGATCGCCACCACGCCCATGGGCACACCGACCCGGTCAATAACGATTCCGTTGGGACGCTCCACCCGGCTGCGCACCCGTCCAACCGGATCCGGCAGTGCCACTACCTGGCGGATGCCGTCAGCCATACCGCGGATGCGGTCTTTGCTCAGCGCAAGTCTGTCCAGCATGGATTGGGAAAGATGGTCCTTTGCCGCCTCCATATCCTGGGCGTTTGCAACCAGAATTGCGTCACATGCGTGTTCCAAAGCATCTGCCATAGCAGCCAGCGCCCGGTTTTTTATATCCGTATCCACAGCTGCCAGGGAGGGGGCACAGGCTTTGGCGGCTTTTAAGATGTCAAGAGTTGTCATTTTTCTTCGCTCCTTCCGATAAAACGGGTGCCCACAGGCGCGCCCTCCAGCAGGGCATACAATGCCTCCGGGTCCTCTCCGTTAGCGATGACCATATCGATACCGGCGGACATAGACAGCTGCGCTGCCTTCAGCTTCGTTGCCATACCACCGCTGCCCAGGCTGGAGCCGGTACCGCCCGCAAGGGCAAGAATCTCCTCGGTGATGGCGTTCACCGTGGGAATTAAGGTGGCGTTGGGGTCTATATGGGGGTCGGCGGTGTACAGACCGTCGATGTCTGACAGCAGCACCAAAAGATCCGCCTCTACCAGTTTTGCCACGATGGCGGAAAGGGTGTCGTTTTCCCCAATGGTAGTCTGAATACCGATCTCGTCGGTGGCGACAGCGTCGTTTTCGTTGACGATGGGCAGGACACCCCAGGCAAGCAGCCGCTGCAGTGTGTCGTGGACATGGCTGCTGCGACGCTTATCCTGAACATCGTCGGCGGTGAGCAGGATCTGCGCCACTGTATGATTGTAGGCGGCAAACAGCTTGTCGTATGTATACATCAGCTCACACTGTCCTACGGCAGCCGCTGCCTGCTTACCGGGCATATCCTCCGGACGCCCCTGCAGACCCAGCTTGCCCACACCCATGCCGATGGCACCGGAGGAGACCAGAACGATCTCGCACCCGGCGTTTTTCAGGTCGCTGAGCACCTTACATAAAAGCTCCACCCGGCGGATGTTCAGCCGTCCGCCGCTGTGTGCCAGGGTAGAAGTACCCACCTTGATCACGATACGCATAGCCATTCCTCTCTTTTTAACCAAAACAATAAAGTAATTGTACAACACATTGCCTTGGTAATCAAGAGGAAAATCCACGGCACGCGCAAAATAGTCCGTCTACTGCAAACGCGCGCAGCAACTGCTGCGTGCGTTTGTAAAAAAGCTCACTTTGTCCAGGTCCCTTTGGAGAACAGGGCGAGAATGGGGAAGATCTCCAGTCTGCCTGCAAGCATATCCAGGATCAGCACCAGCTTGGAAAAGCCGCTGTAGATGCTGAAATTGCAGGATGGACCCACAGCCTCCAGACCGGGTCCGATATTATTGAAGCACGCCAATACTGCGGACAGATTCGTTCCGGTGGAAAGCCCATCCAGAGAGATCAGAAGGAAGCTGACGATGACAATGATCACATAGGCGGCAAGATAGGCGTTGGTGTTGGCGAGGATGCCCTCGTCTACGGTTTTGCCGTTGTTGCGGACCACCTGTACCTTCCGGGGGTTTAACACCTGCCGGATGTTCCGGCGCAGACTTTTGAACAGGAGCAGGACCCGGGCACATTTCAGACCGCCGCCGGTAGAACCGGCACAGGCACCGACAACCATGAGCATCAGCAGGATTCCTTTGGAAAAGCTGGGCCACAGGTCAAAATCCGTGGTAGCAAAGCCGGTGGTCGTCATAATGGAGCTGACCTGGAAGGCGGCGTGGCGGACGGTTTCTCCCAAAGAGCCGTACAGGTCCCGGATGTCCAGTACGATCACCGCTACCGCGGCGATCGCAAGCCCCACATACAGCCGCAGCTCCTCGTCCCGGAACACACTTCTGATATGTCCCAGAAGCAGCAGATAATAGCAGCTGAAGTTGACGCCGAACAGAAACATGAACACGGTGCATACATTCTGGATATAGGGGCTGTAGGAAGCGATGGAGTCGTTTCTGGTTGCGAAGCCGCCGGTGCCGGCAGTACCAAAGGCGGTACAGACAGCTTCCAGCGGGGACATCCCTCCCAGCAACAGGAAAACGATATTTATAACGGTCAACACAATATAGATCATATACAGGATCAGGGCAGTCTGGCGCATTTTCGGCACCAGCTTGCCTACATTGGGACCGGGGCTTTCCGCCCGGAGCAGGTGCATGGTGAAGCCCTTGTCACCGTTGCCGGCAGGGGCGACTGCCAGCAAAAACACCAGCACGCCCATGCCACCTACCCAATGGGTAAAGCTGCGCCAGTACAGAAGCCCTTTGCTCAGACCTTCCACATTGGATAATATGGAAGAGCCTGTGGTGGTGAAGCCGGACACACTTTCAAACAGTGCGTCGATGAAACTGGGAATCTCCCCGGAAAACCAAAAGGGAAGGCAGCCCAGTACACTCAGGCATATCCAGCTCAGACCAACGCACACCAGACCCTCCCGGGCGCCGAACAGTCTGCCTGCCTTTCGGCAGGACAGCAGCAGCACGCTGCCCAGCACCACCATGATGCACAGGGTGTATAAAAAGCCCTTTACGGCATTGGGCTCGCCGGAGGCGGCTGAGATCAGCAGCGCCGGGAGCATGAAGACAGCTTCAATGGTAACGATCTGCCCAATGAAGCGTCCCATCATTTTATAATTCATAGTCTAACTCCAAAGTTGTCTTATGCAAAAATATCGTTGATGCTTTTCAGAACGCCCCGACCGCTGGTGACGACCACGATGGTATCCCCCTCGGTAAAGGTGCTGTCACCGCCGGGGATCTGGGTCTGGGCACCGTGAATAATGCTGGCGATAAGAACATTGTTACGCAGTTTCAGCTCCTTCAGAGGCTTGCCGCAATGCTTGGTGGTGCTGTCCACCAAAAATTCCACAGCCTCCACCTGCCCATCGGCAATGGTGTGTACACTGACTGCCGCACCGGTCTGATTTTGCATGGCACGGACATAGCGCACGATGTTATTGCTGCACAGCTCCTTGGGACAGATCACACTGCCCAGAGGCAGAGCGTCGGCAATGGTGCTTTCACCCCGGCTAAGCTTGGTGATGATCTGGGGAATATTTTTGGAGTTGGCATACAGGGAGATGACCATATTGGTCTCGTCCACGCCGGTCAGACTGGCAAGGGCGTCCACCTGATCGATGCCCTGGCTGTCCAGAATGCTGTGGTTGCTGCAGTCTCCGTGGACAACGGAGCATTTGGGCAGCAGGGAGGCGAGCTCGGTGCAGCGGTCATAGCTGCGGTCGATGAGCTGCACGGAAATGCCGTCCTTTTCCAAAAGGCTGGCAAGATAAAAGCTGACCCGACCGCCGCCGCAGATGAGCACCCTCCGCGCCCGGCGGGTAATGATGCCCAGGTTTTTCAGCAGGACAGTCAAGGTGGCGGCAGGGGCGGTAACAAAGATCCGGTCACCCTGGCGCATGACAAAGCTGCCGCTGGGGGCGACGGCGTTGCCCTGGCGCAGAACCGCGCAGACAAGCACCTTGCACTTGACAACACTGCTCATGTCGCACAGCGCCACATTGCACAGGGGGCTCTTTTCGTCAATACGCAGTTCCACGATCTCCGCGCGTCCCTTGGCGAAGGTGTCCCGGCGCAAAAAGCCGGGGTACTTGAGAAGCCGCTGGATCTCTATGGCAGCCTGCTTTTCCGGATTAACGGTCATGGATAGAGGAAAGACCTCGGGCATGGTCATGACCTGCTCGGCATATTCCGGTCTGCGAATCCGGGCAATGGTGTGGATTCCTTTGTTGATGCCGTGGGCGGTCATGCAGCACAGCAGATTTACCTCGTCTGCATCCGTGGCGGCAATGAGCAGCTGGGCGTTGGGGACGCCTGCCTGCAAAAGAACCTCCTTGCTGGCACAGTTCCCGCAGACACCCATGGCATCGAACTGCTCCACAGCCTCCTGCAAGAGCAGACTGTCCCGGTCAATGAGGGTGATGTCATGACCCTCAGATGCCAACTGCCGGGCAAGGGTCAGTCCCACCTTACCGCCACCGGCGATAATAATATCCATACGAGCCTCCAAAATGAGAATTTTCTTCATTATACCAAAGTGTATTCCGGATTTCAACTACCGGGAAATGCGGAGCTTACCTTAAAGGTATCTTAAAGATTCCCCCTCTTTTATCTTAAGCTTCTACCTGCTATAATGAAGGCACAAACAAGGAAAGAGGGATGCCCTATGTACAATGTATTGATTTGTGACGACCAGCCGGATATCGTCAACGCGCTGAAGATCTATCTGCAGCCGGAGGGCTATCGTCTTTTTGAAGCGTTTACCGGCGCAGAGGCAGTGCAGATCGTCCGCCGGGGGGATATCCATCTGGTACTGCTGGATGTGATGATGCCGCAGATGGACGGGATCACAGCCCTGGCAACGATCCGGGAAATTTCCAATGTGCCGGTCATTTTACTTACGGCAAAGTCTGAGACCCAGGACAAGGTGCTGGGGCTGAATGTAGGCGCGGATGATTACATCACCAAGCCCTTCGTGCCGGTGGAGGTCCTGGCAAGGGTGCGCTCCCAGCTGCGCCGGTATGCACAGCTGGGCAGCCGCCAGGCAGCACCGGAGGCACTGCGGGTTGGACCGGTGAGTATCAACGATGTGACAAAAACTGTGGAAGTAGACGGGGAACCGGTGAGCCTGACCCCTACGGAGTACAGCATCTTAAAGCTTTTGATGGAGCATCCGGGAAAGGTATACTCCACTAAGGCACTCTACGAGGCTGTCTGGCGGGAGGCAGCCCTGGGCAGCGAAGGCTCTGTGGCTGTTCATATCCGGCACCTGCGGGAAAAACTCGAGATAAACCCCTCAGAGCCCCGGTACCTGAAGGTGGTCTGGGGACAAGGGTACAAAATGGAGGGTGACAGACATGAAGCATAGTGTATTTACAAAGTTTATTGCTATCTTGCTGGCAGCCTGCGCGCTGACTGTGGCGCTGGGCAGCACTGTGGGGGTTGTCGCCCTGGCGGAGGCAGGGCTGTATTCCCAGGACTATGAGACCTGGGAAGCGCAGTTTTATGACAGCCGGGCCAATACGCTTGCCACCTGTATGGCAGAAAGCTACTGTGCCCGGCAGTGGGGCGGCTTGACGGATGCACAGCTGAATTATATCAATTGGGGAAACTCTCCGGAGAGGATCAGCCAATGGTATGATATAGAACCGGAGGCTTGGTGCTATACCATTGCTGCCGAGGACGGAAGTAAACTGGAAAGCAATTACGATGCCAATAAATTTCCGGTGGACCATGCTTACAGCTTCCCTATGACGGTCAACTACCCGGTAAAGACTTCTATGACGGAGGATTGGGATCAAAGGTTCTATTTCAGTGAAACAGAGGGCACAGCACCCAAGTATCTGTATCTGCGCTACGAGGAAAGTCCCGTCCTGGAGGTCACGGTTTGTTTTGCCGAGGGCAGTATCACCCGGTTTAGCGGCATGGATCTGGAGGTGATCCGCATCCTGACACAGCTGCGCTACTGGCTGATCGCGGCGATTGCGGCAGGCTTACTGCTGGCAGCGGCATGTATTGTGTACCTGTGCTGCGCCGCAGGCAAAAAAAGAAGCGGCGATACGCCCCAGCCCGGCGGACTGAACCGGCTGCCGTTGGATGTTTACGCGGTGGGTGCAGGGGTGATCTGCTTTGGGCTGTTATGGGTCGCGTATGAGGCGGCGGGAAACTTCCTGTACGACAGCAGCGGCTTCAATATCGGGTGGTTCTGCCTGGGGGCGGCGGCAGTATTGCTGGCGGCATTGTGCGCCGTAGGTGTTGTGTTTGCCATAGCGGCACAGTGGAAAATGCACGGCTTTTATATGTGGCATCACAGCGTGATCGGCTGGTGCGGCAACAGGCTGTGGAAACTGGCAAAACACGGCTGGAAAGTATTATGTAAACTATATGATATGCTGCCACTGATCGGCAGATACCTTCTGCTCGGCTTCGGGATGGGCGCGTTTCCTCTGTACTTTTTCTATCGGTACGCCGTAGGCAGATCCTATTGGATGCTGTTTGTTCTGCTGAGTATTTTTGCCGATGCGGTTATCATCTGCTACGGCGCGTATGCCTACGGGACGGTACTCAAAGGCGCGCAAAAGATGGCGGACGGAAGCCTGTACGCCAAGATCGACACGAAATATCTCATCGGCTCCTATAAAAAATGCGCAGAAAACCTCAACGCCCTGGCGGATGTGGCAGTGGTGGCAGCGAAAAACCAGATGAAGTCTGACCGGATGAAGACAGAGCTGATCTCCAATGTGGCGCACGATATTAATACGCCTGTGACCTCGATCATCAATTATATCGACCTTCTGCAAAAAACCGACGAACCGGAGCAGACGCAGCAATATCTGGAGGTGCTGGACCGCCAGTCCCAGCGGCTGGAGAAGCTCATCGACGATCTGATGGAAATGAGCAAGGCGACCACCGGAAATATAACCCCGGAGCTGGCGGCGGTGGATGCAGCGGAATCGGTCAACCAGGCGTTGGGAGAATTTTCCGATAAGCTCCTTGCCCGGGAGCTGACAGTTGTGCTGAGTAAGCCGGAGCAGCCGGCGATCATCCAGGCAGACGGTCGGCTGACCTGGCGGGTGCTGAGCAATCTTCTGAACAATGTGGTCAAGTATGCCATGCCCGGCACGCGGGTCTATGTGGATATCATCCGGCACGATCACAGTGTGCGCATCAGCCTGAAAAACATCTCCCGGGAGGCGCTGAACATTTGCGCTGAGGAATTGCTTGAGCGCTTTGTCCGGGGAGATGCCTCCCGGAACACCGAGGGCAGCGGTCTGGGACTGAACATCGCTAAAAGCCTCATGGAGCTGCAAAAGGGCAGCCTGGAGCTGACCGTAGACGGCGACCTGTTCAAAGTCACCCTCACCTTCCCTGTAGACGCATAAACCGAAAACTGCGCCATAAGAAACAAAATACAGGGCAGCCTCACGAAAGTGAGACTGCCCTGTGTTTTATGCCAGTGTAGCAGCCATGACGGCTTTGATGGTATGCATACGGTTTTCTGCCTCGTCAAAGACGATGGGCCGTTCGCTTTCAAAGACCTCGTCGGTGACCTCCATGCAGTCGATGCCGAACTTGCTGTAAACATCCTTGCCGATCTCGGTGTTCAGGTCGTGGAACGCAGGCAGGCAGTGCATGAACCGGCATTGGGCACCGGCGGCATC
>JAZSHB010000014.1:0-2039 GCA_045533015.1 Faecousia sp. | reverse complement strand
AAAGGTGTTGGAGAAATAACCATGGAACGATTACTTTGTATTGTAGGCGGCATGAATGCCGGCGGCGCGGAGACCTTTTTGATGAAGCTCTACCGGGCACTGGATAAAACCAAATATCAGATGGATTTTGCCGTGGCAATTACGGAAAAGGGCCATTACGATGATGAGATTCTTTCTCTCGGCGGCAAGATACATCATATCACGCCGAAGAGCAAGGGCTTTTTCAAGAATTTTAACAGCATGAGACGGATCGTGAGGGATAATCAGTACAAGTATGTACTCAGGACATCCCAGCACTCCCTGTCGGCGCTGGAGCTGCTGGCCGCCAGATTGGGTGGGGCTAAGGTCTGCGTATTTCGTTCCAGCAACTCCAACACAGTGACCGGGAGTAAAAAGGATCTTTTGCTGCATAAGCTTTGCGGCTTTATGCCAAGGCTGTTTGCCAATGTATGGATCGCCCCTTCTACAGAGGCGGCAGAGTTTATGTTTGGAAAAGGCTGCGTAGCCTCCGGAAAGGCGACCCTCGTCCATAACGCGGTGGATCTGGATTACTTCAGGTTTGACCCGGAGGACCGGGCGGACTGTCGGGCTGAGCTGCAGCTGGATGACCGCCTTGTGGTAGGCCATGTGGGCCGCTTTAATCAGCAGAAAAACCACAGCTTCCTGCTGGATATATTTGGAAAAATTCTGAAAGAAAGACCGGATGCAGTGCTGCTTTTGGTAGGCAAAGGAGAGCTGGAGCAGGCTGTGCGGCAAAAAGCAGATGCTTTTGGAATCGCTGATAAGGTGATTTTTGCCGGTGTACGCAGCGATATCCCCCGGGTGCTTTCTGCAATGGATGTATTTGTATTCCCGTCCCTGTACGAGGGGATGCCCAATACGGTCATCGAGGCACAGGCGACAGGTCTGCCCTGCGTGATCGCGGATACCATCACCCCGGAGGCAGATGTGACAGGGCTGGTTCAATATCTTCCCCTGTCCATGGTGGCAGACAAGTGGGCAGAGGCTGCCCTGAAGGCTGTGCAGACACAGCGAAAAAATACACATGAGGATTTTATGGCACAGCACTATAACATTGAAGGTGTAGTGCAGGATTTTGTGTCATTGGTATTCAGAGGGAAATAAAAGTATGGGACACGAAACACATAATGGAATCCACATTGGTGTAAGAGTAGGGGTCGACGAACTTTGCGATAAGCTGATCTGGCTGCTGACGGTGCTGCTTTTTGCCACTTTTTACACTTTGAATGTTGGCGTATTGTACGGAAGTTATGTTTTGTTGGGAATAACGGCAGCTGTTCTGCTCATTTCGGCAGTCAAAAACCGTGGCAAGCTGTACATAGGCGTAGGCAGTTATCATTGGTTCGTATTGGCGTTTGCAATATTTGCATATGTGTCTTCGCTGTGGGCGCAAACACCCAATGAGGCGACCACCAAGGGAACCACCATCGTGGAGATCCTGATCTGCATGACGGTTTTTTACTGGCACTATATGCGTAAGGATTCTACCGAGCAGCTGCTGTCTGCGATCATGTGGGGCGCTTATTTTGTGGTGCTTTATACGCTGATGGAATATGGCGTCAGCGGCATCATGCGCACGGTTGAAAATGAGGAACGGTTTGCAGTTGAGTTTGCCAACATCAATGCTGTGGCGATGGTTGCCGGTTTTGCCGTGGTGATCAATGTCCATTTTTGGCGCAGAAGGCTTCAGCGGGCTTCGATCATTTTTGCCCTGCCGGCACTTTTGCTGGTGGGCGCCTCCGGCAGCCGGAAGGCGCTAGTGGTCGTGCTGCTGGGACTGATATTGGTGAACATCCTGGATATGCGCTCCCGCAGCGGTGTGATGCGCTTACTGAAGTTGGCTGCCTTTGCGGTGATTGCATTGGTAGCAGTGCGGCTGGTGCTGGCACTGCCTGTATTCCGTGTGGCAGCCAACCGCATGGATGGTATGATCAACGGCTTTTTGGGAGCCGGCGAGGTAGACAATTCCACTGAAAAACGAATGCAATTTACACAAGTGGGTTGGCAGGTGTTTTTGG
>JAZSHB010000023.1:0-30796 GCA_045533015.1 Faecousia sp. | reverse complement strand
GCTGATGTGGACAAGAAGATTCCCTTTGCTGATGCCAAGCAGACCGTCTATGACGCTCTGGCTCCTTTGGGTGAGGATTACCGCAAGATCTTGAAGGCAGGCTTTGACAGCCGCTGGATCGATGTGTATACCAACGAGGGTAAGCGCAGCGGTGCTTACTCCGCCGGTGCTTCCATCCATCCTTATGTGCTGCTGAACTACACCGGCAGCCTGGATAGTCAGTTTACGCTTGCTCACGAAATGGGACATGCTCTCCATTCCTATCTTTCCAACAAGACCCAGAATCCCATTGACTCGGACTATGTGATTTTTGTTGCAGAGGTCGCCTCTACCTGTAACGAAGCGCTGCTTATGCAGCATCTGCTGAGCAAGACTACCGACCGCAAAGAGCGGGCATACCTTATCAACCACTTCCTGGATCAGTTCAAGGGCACACTTTACCGCCAGACCATGTTTGCGGAGTTTGAGCTGAATATCGGCAAGCTGATCGGTGAGGGCAAGACACTGACCGCTGAGGTGCTCTGTCAGGAGTACCGTAAGCTCAATGAGCTGTACTATGGCCCGGATATGGTTGTGGACGACTATATCGCCATGGAATGGGCAAGAATTCCCCATTTCTATTACGATTACTATGTATTCCAGTATGCCACCGGCTTCTCCGCTGCCATTGCCCTTACTCGCAAGATCCTGAAAGAGGGCGAGAGTGCTGTCAAGGATTATATTGCATTCCTTTCCGGTGGCTGCAGCAAGAGTCCCATTGATCTTCTGAAGGGTGCTGGCGTTGATATGACAAGTCCCGAGCCTGTTGACCAGGCACTGCAGCTATTCGGTGAGCTGCTGGACGAGATGGAATCGCTGATGGTGGACTGATATGGCAGATATTTATCTTCCCACACTCCATGCCTTTGCCATGGACAACATCTTCACCGGTTCCTGCGGTGCGCTGCGCTTTCGTGCCGTGCCTAATGTGGTGAAGGCATCTTCCAAGGAAGTGGATTTTGAAAACAGTACCATTACCGCAGAGCTTTGGCATGGACTCTACTGCTATGAAATGAGCACGGTTGAAAAAAGCGAGACCTTTCCCATGACCGAAGAGGGAAGACTTCGCATGAAAGCATGGCTGGAGTCCAATATCTGAGGAAAAGTGTTGACATTTCTGCTATTTGTGCTAAAATACACACGATATGCAAAGACAATGCGGAAACCAAGCAGGATCAGCGGTAACTCAGCGAGAGGGGAGCGGTGAAAGCCCTCTGCCAATGCCCTGCAAGCCATTTCCAAGTTGCCCGGGAGGACCGGGACGGGTGCTCCCGTTATAGAGCTACTAAGATGCCGGCTTTGCCGGTAAATTAGGGTGGTACCGCGATTGACCTCGCCCCTATTTTAGGGGCGAGGTGTTTGTTTTTGGTATGAAATTATTATGGAGGTATGATCCAATGAGTCACAAACCCTATGGCGTAAATGAGCTCCGGGAAATGTTCCTTTCCTTTTTTGAGAGCAAGAACCATCTGCGCTTGCCCAGCTTTTCCCTGATCCCTCAGAATGACCAGTCTCTGCTGCTGATCAATTCCGGTATGGCGCCTATGAAGCCCTACTTTAAGGGTGAGGTTGAGCCCCCCCGCCGCCGTGTCTGCACCTGCCAGAAGTGCATCCGCACCGGTGATATTGAGAACATCGGCAAGACTGCCCGTCATGGCACCTATTTTGAGATGCTGGGTAACTTCTCTTTTGGTGATTACTTCAAGCATGAAGCGATCGCGTGGTGCTGGGAGTTTCTGACGAAGGTCGTGGGTCTGGATGCGGACCGCCTGTATCCTTCCATCTATGAAAATGACGAGGAAGCCTTTGAGATCTGGAATAAGGAGATCGGCATCCCCGCTGAGCGTATCTTCCGTTTTGGTAAGGAGGACAACTTCTGGGAGCATGGCTCCGGTCCCTGCGGTCCCTGCAGCGAGGTTTACTATGACCGGGGTGAGAAGTATGGCTGCGGCAAGCCCGGCTGTACCGTCGGCTGTGAATGTGACCGCTATATGGAAGTTTGGAACAATGTGTTCTCCCAGTTCGATAACGACGGAAACGGCAACTATACGGAGCTTGCCCAGAAGAATATCGACACCGGCATGGGTCTGGAGCGTCTGGCGGTCGTCTGTCAGGATGTAAACAGCCTGTTTGATGTGGATACGGTCATGAACATCACCAACCATGTCACAGCCATTACCGGTACTTCCTACGGTCAGAGCGCTAAGTCCGATGTAAGCCTTCGTGTCATCACTGACCACATCCGTGCATCTACCTTTATGAGCGCAGACGGTGTGCAGCCTACACACGAGGGCAGAGGCTATGTTCTGCGCCGTTTGCTGCGCCGTGCAGCCCGTCATGGTAAGCTTTTGGGTGTTAATAAGCCCTTCCTGTATCAGGTGGTGGAAACGGTCATCCAGGAGAACGAGAAGCACTATAGCTACCTGCGGGAGCGTGCAGAGCATATCATCCGCGTGGTAAAGAACGAGGAAGAAAACTTTGCCCGTACCATCGATACCGGCATGCGTATCTTCGGTGAAAAGCTTGCTGCCCATAAGGCAAGCGGTGAGAAGGTCTTCTCCGGTGCCGATGCTTTCCTGCTGTCCGATACCTATGGATTCCCCATCGATCTGACTGTGGAAATGCTGGAGGATGAGGGTATGTCCGTGGATATGGACAAGTACATCTCCTGCCGCGAGGAGCAGAGAGTCCGCGCCCGTGAGGACCGGAAAAAGATGGGCGACCTGGGTTGGGCAGGTATTGATTTTGGCAGCGAGATCGTCGCCACAGACTTTGTTGGCTATGATGCGTATAACAGTGAAGCGAAGGTCATAGCTGTTTGCGTAGGCGAGGAGATCAGCGGTTCAATCACCGGTGGCGAAAAGGGCGTTGTTGTTTTGGATAAGACACCCTTCTACGCGGAAATGGGCGGTCAGGCGGCTGACCATGGCGTGCTCTTGATGGGCGAAAGCCGTTTTGCGGTCAAGGATGTCCAAAAGGACAAGGCTGGCAGATATCTGCACAGCGGTGTCATGGAAAGCGGTGTGCTGAAGGTCGATGATATCGTATGTGCTTCCATCGATGTTGAGCGCCGTAAGGCAATCATGCGTGCCCACTCTGCCACCCACTTGCTGCAGAAGGCGCTTAAGAGTGTCCTTGGCGATCATGTCCATCAAGCTGGCTCGCTTGTAGAGCCCGATCGGCTGCGTTTCGACTTTACCCACTATTCGGCAGTTACCCCTGCAGAGCTGGCAAAGATCGACGCGATGGTCCAGGCTGCGATTCTGGAGGGTTACAGCATCGATGTCCGCCAGATGCCTATTGAGGAAGCAAAGCAGATGGGCGCTATGGCATTGTTCAGTGAGAAATACGGTGACACTGTAAGGGTCGTCAATATGGGTGGCTACTCCATAGAGCTTTGCGGTGGTACGCACCTGAATAATACGGCAAAGGTCGGACCGTTCCGAATCGAGAGTGAAGGCAGTGTTGCCTCCGGTGTGCGCCGTATCGAGGCGATCACAGGAAAGGCATGCCTTGCGGAAATGGAGCTTTCCCGGCAGAGAGTGTATGATGCCTGTGCGATTCTGAAGACAAAGCCTGCGGAGCTTGCTGCAAAGCTGGAAAGCCAAGTGGAGGAGATCAAGGCGCTGAAAAAGACCATTGAATCCTTCAATGCGCGGGAGACTGCAGGGGAAGCAGACCGGTTCCTCTTTGGTGCAAGAGAAGTCTGCGGTCTGCATGTGATCACCGCCAATGTACCCAATGCCGACGCTAATAAGCTGCGTCAGATGGGCGATACCCTGCGGGATAAAGCTACGGATGTGGTGGCAGTGCTGTCTTCTGTGAATGACGGAAAGATCACCTTCCTGGCAGTTTGTGGCAAGGACGCGGTTGCGAAGGGCTTGAAGGCGGGGGATCTGGTGAGGCTGGTCTGCACGGCTTGTGGCGGCTCCGGCGGCGGCAAACCCGAGTGTGCCATGGGTGGCGGCAAGGACATCAACAAGCTTGATGATGCCTTGGCACTGGTGGATGATTTCGTGGCTTCTAAGCTGCAGTAAATAATACCTGGACGCTGCCCTGTGGCAGCGTCCTTTTATAAAAAGAGGTGAAACGGTAATGCGATGGCTGATGTGGTTTGCGATCGGTTTTACAGCGGCTTGTGCTGCCTTCGCATACCTGCTCAACGGTGTTTGGACCGTGGTCATTGCTGCTTTGGCGACAGCTGGCGCAGTTGTACTTCTGCTTTTGCAACATAAATGGAGCAAGGCAGCGGGAACGATCCTGATTGGTCTGATAGCGGGACTGTTTTGGTGTTTGCTTTACAACAACCTGTATCTGCAGACGCTGCGAAGTTATGACGGTGAGACTGTCACAGCAGTTGTAACGGTATCGGATTACAGCTATGAAACGGAAAATGGTGTTGCTGCGGAGGGTAGAATAGATCTTAACGGAGAAAGTTATCGTGTTCGCGTTTACCGATACGCAGAGGAGGCGTTATCGCCGGGCGACTGCATCAGCGGTGAATTTCGTTTAAGACCGACGATCAAAGGCTCTGCGCAGGGTGCTACCTATCACAGTGCAGAGGGCGTATTTCTCCTTGCATATGCGGCGGATGATGCTGTGGTGACCGATGCTGGGAAAACCTCGGTAAAATATTTTGCAGCATTTCTGCGCCATAGGATCACAAGTGTACTCGATTCTATCTTTCCGGATGATACGCTGGCATTTGCCAGAGCATTGTTGCTTGGCGACAGCAGCCTTCTGACTTATGAGGAGGATACTTCCTTTAAGCTTAGCGGGATCCGTCACGTGATCGCCGTGTCCGGCTTGCATGTGTCGATCCTGTTTGGACTTGTATATGTGCTGTCCGGAAGGCGCAGAGTTTCCACAGCACTGCTTGGGATTCCTGTACTTGTGCTTTTTGCGGCGGTTGCAGGTTTTACACCTACGATCATGCGCGCTTGCATTATGCAGTTGCTTATCATTTTAGCGCTGCTTTTCAATAAGGAATATGACCCGCCTACAGCACTTGCCTTTGCGGTGCTTGTGATGTTAACGATCAATCCGCTGACCATCACTTCAGTCAGCTTTCAGCTATCTGTCGGCTGTATGGTCGGAATATTCCTGTTTCAAAGAAGAATCGATGTGTACCTGCAAAAACGGCTGGGTGTAACCAAGGGAATGACGCTAAAGCTGCGGTTGATCAGATGGTTTACAGGCTCAGTATCAGTAACATTGAGCGCTACTGTCATGACCACACCGTTGAGTGCTTATTATTTTGGAACAGTCAGTCTTGTGGGTGTTGTTACCAATATTTTGACCATGTGGGTCATATCCTTCATATTCTATGGGATCATGCTGGCGTGCGCCCTTGGGAGTTTTTGGCTTGTTGGCGGAAAACTGGTTGCTTGGGTGGTCTCTGTACCGATTCGCTATGTGATGCGGACGGCAAAGCTGCTGTCCGGCTTTACGCTGTCAGCGGTGTACACCTGCAGTGTGTATATTGTTATCTGGCTTGTGTTTTGTTACATTTTATTTGGAATATTCCTTTTGTGCAAGAAGAAGCGCCCGGGAGTACTGACCGCCTGCGCAATTACAGGGCTGGTGCTTGCAGTTTCTGCCTCGTGGATCGAGCCGCGCATGGATGATTACCGGGTAACAGTACTGGATGTAGGACAGGGACAGTCCGTTTTGCTTCAATGTGACGGAAGGAATTATCTTGTGGATTGCGGTGGTGACTATGATGAAGGTGCGGCAGATGCTGCACTGCATCAGCTTTTATCCCAGGGAATCGACCGTCTCGACGGCGTGATCGTTACCCACTATGACACAGATCATGCCGGCGGTGTCGGACCGTTGCTTAACAGGATCGAAGCGGATATGCTGTATTTGCCGGACATTCCCGACGAGGAAAATATAAAGGCAGATCTGCAATGTGCGTATAGTGATCGCATTGTGTGGATTCGAAATAATACAGAGCTAGGCTGGGAAACAGGAAAAATCACACTGATTCCTGCGGATACAACTGCAACCGGCAATGATTGTAGTATGTGCATCTTGTTTCAGACAGAAGATTGTGATATACTGATAACCGGTGACAGAAGTGCGTCCGGTGAACGGGCACTTTTGAATCAGATGCAACTGCCGGAACTGGAGCTTCTGCTGGTGGGACACCACGGCTCTAAGCATTCAACATGTATAGAATTGCTGCATACAACCAAACCGCTAGCGGCAGCGATCAGTGTAGGCGCGGATAATTCCTACGGACATCCTGACAAGACAGTGCTGGAAAGGCTGAAATCGTTTGGTTGTAGGATTTGGCGCACAGATCTGGACGGAACGGTCGTTTATAGGGGGTGAACACTATGGCACAGGTACACGATGATAGGAATGCTCTGCAGCAGCTAAAAGCTGCTTTGCGGGAAAAGCGTACCCAAAGCCTCTATTTTTTTCATGGTGAAGAAACCTTCCTTCTGCATTACTACCTGGAACAGCTAAAAAAACAGAAGGTGGATGAACTGACAGAATCCTTTAATTACCACAAGCTGACCAGGGAAAATTTTGATATCCGCCGCTTTTCCGATGCGGTGGAAAGTCTGCCGATGATGGCAGAGGCTACCTTTGTATGGGTAGACGACATTGACATATTCAAGCTGCCGGAAGGAGACAGAACAAAGCTGTCCGAGTGCTTCTGTGATATTCCGGATTACTGCACGGTGGTGTTTACTTTTGAAACAGTCCAGTGGAAGCCGGATAAGCGCTTGAAGAGCCTCTGGACTTCCATTGAGCAGAACGGTACAGTTGTGGAATTTCCCAAGCAGGGGCAGCGGGATCTGATCGCCTGGGTGACCCGGCATTTTGCAGCAAATCAAAAAAAGATAACGCCGGAGCTTTGCAGCTATCTGATCGATATTACCGGTGGTACTATGACAGCGCTGGCAGGGGAAATATCCAAGATCTGCGCCTTTTCATGTGCTGACATGATCGTTAAAAGTGATATAGATGCGGTAACGGAACCGGTGCTGGATGCAGTGGTATTTCAAATGACGGACCTGCTGGGTGAGGGGAAGTACGGCGCAGCGCTTGAAAAGCTGCATACCTTGCTGAAAATGCAGCAGGAACCAATCGCTATACTGGGTGCTGTGGGGTTGCATTTCAGACGCTTGGGCGCTGCCCGCACCTTGTTGGATAACGGTAAAAATGCTGGGGATCTTATGCGGCTTTGCGGCATGGGCGACTACGCTGCACGGAAAACCATGGGTGCTGCCAAACGCTTCTCAGGAGCGTTCTGTGCCGAGGCGATGCGGCTGATATTGGAAACTGACCGCCAGTTGAAAACCTCCTACGATGACGCACAGAGGCTTCTGGAGTTGCTGCTCCTGCGACTTTCCCAGGAGGCACGCAATGGTTAGTGTCCGGGAAGCAATCGTCGTGGAGGGACGGTACGATAAAAATACCCTTTCTCAGATCGTGGATGCCCCGATCCTGCAGACCAACGGGTTCGGTATAATGAAGGATAAGGCGCAGCTGGCGCTTTTGCGTGCTGTTGCGAAGAAACGGGGGTTGATCATTTTTACGGATTCCGACGGAGCTGGATTTGTGATTCGCAACTTTTTGAAGGGAGCAATCCCCAATGAGTTTTTGAAGCACGCATATATCCCGGATATAGCCGGAAAGGAGCGCCGTAAAGCAGCTCCGGGAAAGGAAGGAAAACTGGGCGTTGAGGGCATGACACCGCAGATTATTGTAGATTGCCTTCGCAGGGCCGGAGCGACCCTGGAAGGGGAGAATCCCCCTTTGCCTGGCAACGAGATCACTAAGTATGATATGTTCTGTATGGGGCTGTCAGGCAGCCCGGATAGCAAACGCAAACGGCTTGCTCTTATGAAAATACTGGAGCTGCCGGAGCATATGAGCAGCAATGCGCTGCTGCAAGCGTTGAATTTGCTATATAATAAGGATGAAATCTACAGGATTGTGGATACCCTGTAATTTGGAGACCAGTCAATGATCGATATATCTGTCAAAAATTTAACGAAGTTCTTTGTGATCGGTGAGAATCTTCTGGATGGGCTGAGCTTTGATGTCCAGGAGGGGGAGTGTGTTGCCATCCTCGGCAGAAACGGATGCGGTAAAACAACGCTTTTTAACATTCTCACCGGGCAGATGGATTACGATGCGGGGGAGATCTATATTAATCCCCACAAGCGACTGGGGCTGATTTCTCAGATTCCCCGGTTTCCTGCTGGGTATACTGTAGAGGATGTATTGCGCTCTGCATTTGCGCCACTTCTGCAGATTCGCAGGAAGATGGAAGTACTGGAAAAGGAAATGGCTTCTGGGGCGTCCAGGGAGCAGCTGGAGCAGTATGACGATCTATCTAACCGCTTTCAGTCTGGCGGCGGTTATGATATGGATGTGGATACGGATAAGATCTGCAACGGTCTTGGCATCACAGCGAAGCAACGAACGCAGACGTTTGACAGTCTATCCGGCGGCGAAAAGACGAGGGTCAATCTTGCCCGGCTTTTACTGGAGCGTACAGACATTTTACTGTTGGATGAGCCAACAAACCACCTGGATCTGAGAAGCGTTGAATGGCTTGAGCAATATATCAATACATTCAAGGGTACTGTACTGACGATCTCTCATGACCGTTATTTTCTGGACCGGGTGGCAGACCGTGTTATTGAGATCGTTGACGGACATTGTGCGTTCTACTCCGGCAATTACTCGTTTTATATCGAGGAAAAGCAGGCACGCTTTGACCTGCAGCTTAAACAGTACGAACAGGAGCAGGCGAAGCTGAAGCAGCTTGGCTACACAGTCGAACGCATGAAAGGCTGGGGAATCAACAATCGCACGCTCTACCGCCGGGCAATGTCCATTCAGCATCGCATGGAACGTATTGAAAAAACGAAACGTCCTACGAAGGAAAAGACTATGAAGGCGACCTTTGCGGAAAAAGAATTTTCTGCAGATATGGTCATTACAATGAAGAATGTTGCGAAAGCATTTGATGGACGGACCTTATTTTCTGATGTAGAATTGAAGGTGGAGGGTGGGGAACGAATCGCACTGCTGGGCGACAATGGCACCGGCAAAACCACCTTTATCAAGTGCCTGCTGGGAGAAGAGGACTGTGAGGGAAAGATTCAGTTTGGACCGACGGTGAAGTGGGGATATCTGCCTCAGGTCATCCACTTTGACCATCCGGAGCGCAGTCTTTATGATACGATGCTCTATGAGAGAAACTGTACTCCGCAGATGGCGCGGGACCGCCTGGGTGCATTTTTGTTCCAGGGTGAGGATGTATTCAAGCGCGTTGGCGACCTCTCCGGCGGTGAGCAGTCGCGTCTGCGACTGTGTATGCTCATGGATGAGAAGATCAACCTGCTGATTCTGGATGAGCCGACAAACCATCTGGATACCTTCTCCAGAGAATGGGTGGAGTCGGCAATCGAGGAGTTTGAGGGCGTGTTGCTGTTTGTATCCCACGACCGGTATTTTATCGAAAAATTTGCAGAGCGTATTTGGTTGCTGGAGGACAATGCGATCCGCGATTTCAAATGCGGCTACAGTAAATACCGATCGATCATTGAGCATGAAGCTATGCTTAGAGAACCTGTGCTATCCACACCGAAGCCTAAAAAGGAAAAGCCAAAAGGCGGGATGAAGGAAACGGAAAAACGGATCCGTCGCCTGGAACGGGAGATCGAAAAACAGGAGCAGGTGATTGCCGGCTTGGATGAAAAGATCCAGGCGGCTGCCGCTGACTATCAGGAACTGACCCGTCTTCTGGGGGAAAAAGAGGATGCAGAGGCTACTCTCATGGATCTGATGGAGCAGTGGGATCATGCACAGATGTGATAGTTGACACTGGTAAAAAACGGACCTATAATATGGTAAGACAAAAGACAAGGAGCGTAAATTCATGAGTTCATGTAACGGAAATTGTTCTACCTGCGGCAGCGATTGCGCAGACCGCAAGCAGGAAAGCCTGCTGGCGCAGCTCAATCCCAAGGCAAGCGTCAAGAAGGTGATTGCCGTCGTCTCCGGTAAGGGCGGCGTTGGAAAATCCACGGTTACCTCTATGCTGGCGGTTGCTATGGCACGCAAGGGTAAGCGGGTCGCGGTGCTGGATGCAGACATTACCGGTCCCTCAGCACCCACAGCCTTTGGTGTATCAGAATGCCAGGGTGCAACAGAGGACGGAATCTATCCTGCAGTTACAACGACCGGTATTCAGGTCATGTCTATCAACCTTTTGCTGGATAACAACACAGACCCTGTCGTATGGCGCGGACCTGTGATCGCCGGTGCGGTAAAGCAGTTCTGGACGGATGTGATCTGGGAGGATGTGGACTATATGTTTGTGGATATGCCTCCCGGAACGGGAGATGTACCGCTGACGGTATTCCAGAGTCTACCGGTCGATGGCGTGGTGATCGTTACCAGTCCCCAGGATCTTGTTTCCATGATCGTGGCAAAGGCTGTTAAAATGGCAAACATGATGCACATTCCGGTTCTGGGCTTTGTAGAGAACTACAGCTACCTGGAATGTCCTGACTGCGGTAAACGGATCCAGGTTTTCGGTGACAGTCGTCTCGATGAGGTCGCTGAGGCGTTTTCGCTGCCCATACTGGCACGGCTGCCCATCGATCCGATGGTTGCCCAGTGCTATGACAGCGGCTTGATGGAAACGGTAAAGACCGATTCTGTAACTGCAGTAATCGAGGCGATCGAGAAAAGCTGAATATAAATGCGCGCCCAGTCTGCAGACTTGCCAGACTGGGCGCATTTTATATGGTAAAGGAAATCGGAATGAAGCGTTCTCCGGTGGAGACGACGACTTCAAGCTTGATCGTTGTACCGCTGGTGTAAAATTCAGAGCTTGTAAGATTTTGGATGCCATCCATATTGCGCAAATCATAGGATCTTGGGACACCCTGAGAGGCAGCGGCGTTAAAAAGTACTCTGTCGATAACCGTCTCATTTCCTTCCTGGTCCACTGCAATCAGATTGCAGACAGCCAGTGGATAATTTGAATGGATTACTTCCTTTGATAGGTCCTGTGCTGAATTACATTGACCGATTTCCAGGGAAACCTCCGCTTTTTCATATTCTTTTAGTCCTAGAAATTCAGCGGTAGTAACAGGGAGGAAGTCCTCTTCATAGAGCGCATCAAAGGTATATTTTGCGCTGGTGCGTCCGCTGTAGTTGAGCGTGTGACCGTCAACCTCCGATTTGTAAAAGGTCTCTCCGCCGGCACGCTGATCCTGTATCATGACATAGCTGTTGGCAGAATCAATACTGCCGTCGGGAAGATAAGAGACAACAGCCTCTTCAATCGCCATCATGGCATGGTTGTCTGAGGTGGTCACCAGTGCGTCTGCCGGCAGAATCTGGGCATAGGCTTCCATAATGACCGCCTTGTCGTTTTGGTCAATGATGGAATATGAGGGCATTTCGTTATAGGAACCGATGCTGGTATTATATACATAATCACCAACAGGATAGTAGCCGTTGGCTGCGACCATAAGAACCGGGTAATAGCCGCCGGTGAAGGAGTTGCTCACTGTACTCCATGCCCACAGCAGGCTGTCCGCGCAGGAGCTTCCAATATCCTTTTTAAGATCATCAGAGGTTCCACCGTGGCGAAGACAGCCGGTTTCGTGATCGTAGAACTCAAGGAATTGGAAAAGCCCCGTGCTTGCATTGGTATATAAAAGACCGGCATAGATATTGTTTGGTTTATGCACAAACTGCTTATTGCTAACCGGACCGGTCTTGCGGTAAACGATCTCAGTTTCTGTGCACCACTGTATGGACAGAAGATCGTGCATTGCCTGTACCGCTGTCATACGAAGCTCCATAGTGTCCGTTTCATTGGAGATGGTATAGTCCGGATATTGCATCGGGTCTGGGACCTGAAAGGAGCAAGCTGTCATGGAAATGAGCAGCATAGCAGTCAGCAGGATAGTCAAGGTTTTTTTCATATAATCCACCGCCTTATGTAACCAATCATACCACACAGCGATAAAATGTCAAATAAAATGATCCCACATCCACAGGATGCGGGATCGAAGTTTTAGAAAATACGGCAGACGATATACCATAATACGATCAAAACCAGCATGATCGGGATATACGCTACCAGAGCAGCGCTGGCGATCGAAATAACGCCTACACCTACATATTGCAAGCCAAGTATCAGGGCGCTGAGTAGGGCAGTGGTAAGAACAGCCTTTGTAACCTGCTTGCCGATGACGGTAGCAAAAAAGAAGGTGTACAGACCGCCGATAATAGGATTGACGGTAGTAAGCAGCGCGCCAACAATGATCTTAAGCGCACCGGTCAGTAGCAGGATGACCAAAATACCCAGCAAGATCGCAGGAGCGTAGGTTACGATACCCTCCGGTAAATAAGAAGCAAACAGCCATACTACGATCAGGTGCAGCAGATAGCCGACGACGACAGTAATGCAACGGAAAAAGATCCAGCTGAAGACATTCTTACCTCTGGGCAGCCAGCCGTCTGCCAGATTTACCAGGAAGGAAAGAATGATCATACTAAGCAGTTGGTTGCAGATCTCGGTATAATGTGCACCGGCAAAAGAGAACAGCACCATTTCGTTTCCGGAAAAACTTACAAAGGGCAGAGGGGCAAGGAGTGCGTTGATCTGCACACCAGTACTCCTTAGAACTACACTCACGGCATAAATAAACAGGATGCCGATGGCTGACGATACAGCGTTATTGAGCGCAGAACGCTTTCCGAAGACAAATCGACCAAAAATACTCAGAAGAAGGGTGCCGATCAGCAGGACAAGAGCAGCCTTCCAAAAGGAATTAAAGTCAAATCCAATGGAATCAAAGGAGTTTATAATGGTTTCCATAAGCACCTCCTAAAAGGCAGACAGCCGCCATTTCTGGCGGCTGTCATTTGTGTAAAAAGAAGAATTACTTCATCTCTGCATCGGCGCCAGCTTCCTTCAGCTCGGCAACCATCTTCTCTGCATCTTCCTTGGAGACAGCTTCCTTCAGAGTCTTGGGGCAGTTGTCGACCAGATCCTTTGCGTCCTTCAGACCCAGACCGGTGATCGCACGAACGACCTTGATGACATTCAGCTTGGAAGCGCCGGCGTCCTTCAGGATGACGTCGAACTCGGTCTTCTCCTCAGCAGCCTCAGCAGCACCGCCAGCAGCGGGAGCAGCAACAGCGGCAGCAGCGGCGGAAACGCCGAAAACTTCCTCCAGAGTGTGGACCAGCTCGGACAGCTCCAGAACGGTCAGACCCTTTACTTCCTCAACGAGAGCAGTGACTTTTTCACTAGCCATTGTAAAATCCTCCTAAATATAAATGTTTGTAATGTTTTGTGTGTTTACAGATAGATTAAGCTTCAGCAGATGCGTCAGCTTCAGCGGCGGGAGCTTCCTCAACAGCGGGAGCTTCCTCTGCGACGGGTGCTTCCTCGGCAGCGGCAGCTTCTTCAGCGGCAGGAGCCGGCTCAACACCGCTTTCCTTCTGGATACGGATCTGATCCAGGACGAAAGCCAGGCTGGAAATAGGAGCCAGGAAGGTACCCAGGACAGAAGCGACCAGAGCATTCTTGCTGGGCAGCTCACCGAAGCCGTTGAGTTCAGCAACGCTCAGCACGCTGCCTCCAACAATACCGCCCTTGATAGCGAGGGGGAGCTTGTTCTTCTTGGCAAACTCGCATACGATACGAGCAGGAGCGATGGGATCCTCAGTGGTGCTGGCCATAGCGGTCGTGCCGTTGAGAACCTCGTCAAAGTCATAACCGTTTTCCTTGGCGGCGAAACGGGTCAGAGTGTTCTTTACGACAGTGTACTCAACACCAGCGTCACGGAACTGCTTACGCAGCTCGGTATCCTGAGCGACATTGATGCCCTTGTAGTCAACAAAAACCACGGAAGAGGCTTCCTTGATCTTAGCGGACAGAGCTTCAACGACTGCCTTCTTGCTCTCAAGAACCTTTGCGTTAGGCATGTTTTTCACCTCCGAAAATATAAATGTCTTCCTGCCAAAAGACAGGAAGACACGCTAAAAACATATCAGCGCACCTCGGCAGGATTTATGCTTGCGCACCTGCTGTCTCTGGCAACTTGTATATATTAACAGTAGAATGCTGAATTGTCAAGAACTTTTTGATAAAAAATTCATTTATCTTGAAGAATACAGCAAAAGGACCCGAAACCGAAGGGTTCGGGTCCTTTGATGCATTAGGCGTACTTGGTGGTATTGACCTTAACACCGGGGCCCATGGTAGAAACCACAGTGCAGGAACGGATATACTGACCCTTGGCAGCTGCGGGCTTAGCCTTAACAACTGCATTCATCAGAGTATCCATGTTCTCGGTCAGCTTCTCAGCACCGAAGGAAACCTTGCCGATGGGGCAGTGGATGATGTTTGTCTTGTCCAGACGGTACTCCACCTTACCGGCCTTGATCTCCTGAACAGCGGCGCCAACATTGGGGGTGACAGTGCCAGCCTTGGGGGAGGGCATCAAACCCTTGGGACCCAGGACCTTACCCAGACGACCGACCAGACCCATCATATCGGGAGAAGCGACAACAACATCGAACTCAAACCAGTTCTCCTTGGTGATCTTCTCAACCAGCTCCATGCCGCCGACATAGTCAGCACCGGCAGCCTGTGCTTCCTCAACCTTTGCGTCCTTAGCGAAAACCAGAACGCGGGCAGTCTTACCTGTGCCGTTGGGCAGGACTACAGCGCCGCGGACCTGTTGGTCAGCGTGACGGGAGTCAACACCCAGCTTGATGTGCAGCTCGACAGTCTCGTCGAACTTAGCGGAAGCACCTTTCACAACGAGATCCAGAGCCTCTGCGGGATCATACTGAACAGAGCGATCAATGAGTTTTGCGCTCTCCTTATACTTTTTGCCTCTAAACACTTATTTTATCCTCCTTATAGTGGTGATGCGGAAAAATCCTCCCACATTTCCGAAGTCTCGCTTCGGACAGAAAAAGTTTATTAGTCAACGACAACAATGCCCATGCTGCGGCAAGTACCGGCAACCTGGCGCTCAGCAGCCTCGAGAGAATTGACATTCAGATCGGGCATCTTTGTCTTAGCGATCTCAGTGACCTGCGCACGGGTGATCTGACCAACCTTAGTCTTGTTGGGAACACCGGAGCCCTTCTCCAGACCGATCGCCTTCAGAACCAGCAGAGGAGTCGGAGGGGTCTTAGTAATAAAGGTAAAGCTGCGGTCTGCATAGACAGTAATAACAACAGGAATCTTGTAGCCGACCATATCCTTGGTGCGGTCGTTGAATTCCTTAATGAATGCAGCGATGTTAACACCGTGCTGACCCAGAGCAGGACCAACAGGGGGGGAAGCGGTAGCCTTAGCGGCGTTGATCTGAAGTTTGATAATACCAGTGACTTTCTGTGCCATAATAAGCACCTCCTGAATAAAATGTGGTAATATGCGCTGTGCGCATTTCTTGCGGGGCATCGTGCCCCTCCCACCGTTTCGACCGGAAATGACCGGTTGATGCGTTTACGGGGTTGTGACCTCTACCTGGTCGAGCTCAAACTCGACGGAGGTCTCGCGTCCGAACATGGTGACGACCACGCTGACGCTGTTTTTGTCGATCTCGATCGCCTCAACAACACCGGTGAAGGAGCTGAAAGGACCGTCCAGTATGCGGACCGTATCACCTACAGCGTAGTTGACAACGATCTCACGCTTCTCGACGCCCATCTCGTACACCTCATCGTCTGTCAGAGGGATGGGATCTTCTCCGGATGCACCTACGAAGCCGGAGACTCCGCGTACACCCCTGATGGCGTGCCAGGTGTTATCACTGTAAACCATCTTGACAAACACATAACTGGGATACAGCTTACGGTCATATGTCTTGCTGACACCGGAATCGGTGATCTCAGTTACGGTCTCCATAGGGATGGAAACAGATAAGATCTGATCCTGTAGCTGACGGCTTTGGACTGTCTTTTCGATGGTCGCCTTTACAGTGTTTTCGTAACCGGAATAGGTATGGACAACATACCATTTTGCAGCTTCTGCCATGACTCGTCCCTCTTAGCTGAACAGACCGCTGACGGCTTTGATCAGATTATCAATGCCGACCTGAGCCACGAAATCGAACAGCCAGATGAAAATGCCCACGACGAGAACGCACGCCAGGACGATCAGGGTGTTCTTCAGAACCTGCTGCGGGGTGGGCCACACGACCTTCTTTAGCTCGCTGCGGAGCTCACGGAAGTATCTGCAGATGCCGCCCCAGGCTCGTACGAACCAGTTTTTCTTCTTAGCTTCTGCCATGTGTGGACCTCCTTACTTCGTCTCGTTGTGAACAGTGTGCTTCTTGCAGAATCTGCAATACTTTTTCATTTCGAGACGGTCGGGATCATTCTTCTTGTTCTTCATGGAATTGTAGTTTCTCTGCTTGCACTCGGAGCATCTCAAAGTGACTTTCACGCGCATAACGGCACCTCCTTAAAAATTGCCTCCCTGTATCACCCCGGCTAGAAAAATTTAGAAGGCGGTCAACTACAAATTACCGCCCCGAGGCTGAAAAAGGCGCACAAAAAAAGCCCTTTTTCACAGGTAGATACATTCTACCACAGGGAATTTGTTTCGTCAACAACTTTTTTCTTTATTTTTTCCTTTTTTTGCACTATAATGGAGGAAAATCAGAACAGAGGTGTTGAAGATATGAAAAGAGTAATGGGAATCGATTACGGGGATGCCCGGACTGGAATCGCTATATCGGATCTGCTTTGCAGTATCGTCGGTTCTGCGACTGTCATTCACAGCAGAAATACAGAAAAGACCCTTTCCCAGATCATGGAAATTGTAAAGGAAAATGAGATTGGGGAGATCGTTGTGGGTCTGCCGAAAAATATGGATGGCTCCGAAGGCGCGCGCGCTGCGCTTTGCCGGTCGTTTGCACAGCAGCTGGGTGAGCTGACAGGACTTCCTGTCCATATGTGGGATGAACGCAGGACAACTGTCGAGGCGCACAATATCCTGTCGGAGCACAATTATCACGGGAAGAAGCGGAAAAACACGGTGGACGCAGTTGCGGCATCGTTGATTCTAGAGGGCTATCTGGCTTTTCGTTCCCGATAAAACAATTCGCGTAATCCGGTAGCTAACAAAAGGACACCGAAAAGCTTTTTGAGCATGGATATATCAATGTGTTTACTGACGGCGGAAAAAATCGCTGCACTGATGCAGCCGCAAATAATTGCCGGAAGTACTTTTTTAAGGTTCAGTGTTCCCTGTTTCCAGCGAAACAGGGAGGATATGACGGCGGCGGGGATAAAGAAAAGAAGATTGATGGTTCTGGCTGCGCTATGGGGCATATCCAGCACGAGCGTTAACCATAGGATCAACAAGCTTCCGCCACCAACACCGAGCCCGGCCAGAAAACCCAGTACACTTCCCACAAGCAGCATAATAGGCAGACTGTTTAGCATAGATATCGGATTCCTCCCCAGAGAATCAAAATTCCCAAAAGCCTGTGCAGCCACAAGGTGGGAATCCGTTTTCCGAAAATTCCCGCAAGGATTCCGCCGGCGATACTGCCAATCAAATAGGGAACAGCTATCGACCAATCTACCGTACCATGCTCCCAGGTCGTGGACAGGGAAATAAAACATATGGGCAAGATGATCGATACGGATGCGGGAAAGACCGCATCATCTGCCAGGTCTGTCAGCCAGGTGAGCAGGGGAACCAATACCATACCGCCCCCGGCACCGAACAGTCCGTTTACACTGCCGGCACATATACCTGCAATTCCTGTGCGCAGGCTGCTTTTTTTAGACAATATAAACACCTCCTGTGGAAATTGTCTCCGCAGGAGGTGTTTTTATACCGGTATGGCAAAAGTTCCCCTGCCTGAAAAGGCAGGGGAACAGCAGATCAACCGGCGGAAATAACAGTGTCCAAATTCAGCTTGGAGGTGTCGCCCTTTGCGGTGGTAACTGCTTCGATCAATGCGTTGTGCCAGGCTTCCAGGTCCTCAGCACGCTTGTCGTTGGAGATCATATAATCCCGATAGGTCAGCTCGGTATTGCCTGTGTAGTATACGATGTAATAGCCTTCGTCGGATGCAAAGATCTCGGTGTTTCCGGCTTCACGGGCAGGATCGATCGCCCATTCCGTGAAGACATGGTCGGTATCCACATGGATGTTTTCGTACAAGCCACCGTCTTCGGCGGTAGCATCGTCAGAATTCTCTTCGATCAGCTCGATGAAGCTTTCCTCAGTAGCGTCGCCGTCCTTCCAGGTCTGCAGATGTTCCTCAGCAGCGGTCTTGGCAGCTGCGATCTCTTCGTCAGAGTAGACAAGCTCACCGGTTTCCTCGTCCTTTGTGCCGCCTTCATAGGCAACCAGCAGGGCGCGGACATTTGCCATTTTGTCAGCGTTATCATCGACACCGTTGAAGATCACGATGTAGTAGCCGTTGATCACGGTAGTCTCCTCACCGTCTTCATCCTCGGAGGTGGAGGCGTTCTCAATGCAGCCTACATCGCCAGCCTGACGGCCCTCCTCTGCCAGCCATTCGCCGACCTTTGCGGTGATAGAGGAGTAGAGAGTATGTGTATAATCGCTGACAGTCAGAGAGCTGCCTTCGGCAACTTCGAGACCCTCGATGATCTGCTCCATCTCCTCCACGGAGGACGCAGCGGCGAGCAGCTCTGCGGCAGCTGCCATTGCAGTGCGGGCTGCGGACTTTTCATCGTCGGAATAAGTAACCTCTCCGTTTTCACCCTCTGTGCCACCCTGTAGGAAATCAGAATAGCTCAGATAGCACTGGGAGTAATTATAGGAGTTGTATTCAGCCATTTTTTCTGTCTCATAGGCACGAATGGTGGCATCGTCATAACTAAGCGAATGCTCGTAATGGCTGTAGTATGCATCCGCAATCGCGGAGCGCTCGCAGTAAGCACCGTAGCTTTCTGTATCCGCGCCGTAGCCGTACATAGCACTCAGGTACTTGTTAGCATTGCTGTAGCCGTAGATGGTAGCGTAGGTCTCCAGGTTGTTCAGGGCATTGTCAAGGGTGTTCTGCTCCTCGTCGGGAAGCGTGAAGCCGGCCTTCATTGCCTCATCATACAATGCGTAATCATTTGCAGCCTGTTCGATGGCGGCATCAACGAAATAATCTGCCCAGGTCTGCCCGGATTCCTCATCGTACATCTGCTCGTCCAGGGGCTTTGTGGTGTCCAAACCCAGTGCTTGCAGGTAGGATTCGGTGTAGGTGTTATAGGCTTCGTACCATTCATTGTAGAACTCGCTGATTGCACCGTTGAAGTAGTAGCTCATTTCAACGGTATTCAGCTGGCGATCACCAATGGTAGCGGCGATCGTGTTTTTCTGAATGACACCACTCTGATTGACGGCTCTGACGCCGAGAATACCCAGAGCGATACATACGATCAGCACCATAGCGGAAACAAAGGCGATGGTATAGATCTTAAGCTTCTTGGCATCTGCCAGCTCCTGACGCTGCCGTTCGGTGAGTATGTCAGCAGCCTGCTCCTTGCGGAGTCTTTTTTTGTCGGATGCGCTCATTAAATACATTCCTCTCGTAACTGAATTCAAAACATGATGCGTTGATGAACAACGCATAATCTACGACATTATAACCGATTCTTTTTGAAGTTTCAAGAGGAATTATTTCAGTTTCTCCGGAAAATAAAAAAGTTTACAATATTTTGCAAAAAAAACGTGAGGCACCGAAGTGCCCCACGCCCTTTACCCGCTATAGCCGTAATGCATCCGATTATGACCTGCACGAAATGGCAGGTGGGTCGTCGCTCCTGACCTTAGCTGCTCCCAACGTCCGCACAGTGTCAAAGCACAGGCGGGAGGTCTGCAATCCGGGCAGGAAGTCAAGCATCCCAAATAAATGATGTGGGTCCAAAAGGACACATTACGCACAAAGCAGGCAGATGTTTTTACGCCTCATCGTCTTCTTCGTATAACTGCTCCATGATCAGAGAGTAGACAGCTTCCAGTTCGTTTTCGTCCTCAATGGCGCAGAGAATCGGTTCGCCGTCTTCCTCCACAGACTTGAGGATGCTTACCTCGATGTCAGAATCATCATCGCTGCCAGCAGGTATTACAGCAAGGTAGGTCTGTGCGTTATATTCCAAAGAGGAGAGGACCTCCAGTTCGTATTCTGTTCCGTCCTCGTCCACGATGGTCATAAAATCAGAGCCGAATTCATTGGACATGACCGTTTAACCTCCATATGTGTTTTGTATCTTTATTGTAATGGAAGCACTGTGCAAAATCAAGTGTTAATGCAATACATTTAGAAATGGTTTTTTGTAAAACCGTGTAGTAACGAAAAAATTTGTGCGGTATAACGAATTTAAGATAAGTTAATAAAATAGTACTTTCGTTTTTGGACCGGGTATGCTATAATGTTATGAGTCATACTATGATTATATGCAAACCATTTGTAAAATATGAACCATGCGGGCCATATGGCTGCTGTAATGGAGGGTACAATAATGTCTCAGGAAAAAGGTAAAAAGGATGCAATGCAGAAGTTTGATCTGCAGAAAACGCTGAATGTGCTCTATAGGGTATGGATGGCGTTCTTTGCGGCTGCCAAGGTCGCCATCGGTGCAGCGGCAACCGTATTGCTGATCTGTCTTGTCTGTGGTTTTGCGTTTATGGGTGTTTTGGCAGATTATCTTGAGGGGGATATCCTGCCCTCTGCCAGCCTTGTTTTGGAAAGCTACGATATGGATGCACCTTCTTATGTTTACAGTGTGAATTCTGAGGGTCAGATCGAGCTGTTGCAGGAGCTTTATGCCAGCACAGACTGGAAAAAGGCAGACTACGAGGAGCTTCCCCAGGCGCTGATCGATGCTGCCGTTGCGATCGAGGACAAGCGTTTTTATGAACATCAGGGTGTTGACTGGTTTACGACCGTTAAGGCATTTGCCAATATGTTTTTTGGCGACCAGACTGTGGGCGGCTCCAGCATTACCCAGCAGCTCATTAAGAACCGGACCGGTGAGGATAGTGTAACAGTCCAGCGTAAGGTCCTGGAGTTTTTCCGCGCGACAGTTCTGGAAAAGAATTATGATAAAAAGGTAATTATCGAGGAATATCTCAACTCTATTTATTTCGGACAGGGAAGCCGCGGTGTTAAGAGTGCGGCAGATGCATATTTCGGTAAGGAGCTGCAATCGCTGACCATTGCTGAGTGTGCAAGCCTGATCAGTATTACCAACAACCCCTCTATGTTCAATCCCTACAGCGAAAATGTTTTTTCGTATGCCGGAGAGATGATGGATGGCGCACAGAGGAATCGCTACCGTCAGATGCTGGTGCTGGGAGAGATGCTGTCTCAGGGCTATATTACGCAGGAAGAATACGACGAGGCTGTGGCGCAGGAGATGGTATTCAAAAGCGGAATTGCCGATGCGGACAAGTGGGTAAGATGCGGCAATGCGGACTGTTCCTATGAGGGTATTCGCAGCACTTATAAAACGGAAGGCTCTGATGTGATATGTCCAGCCTGCGGTACGATCGTGGAGATAGCCAGTGACGGATCTCTTGATGTTTATTCTTACTTTGTCGATACTGTGCTGATCGATGTCGCCAAAGCAATGGCAGAAGCGGACGGCATTACAGAATGGAACGATACAATCTGGGAGAACTATTTGGACCAGATCAACAGCGGTGGCTATCACATTTACACCACCATCGATACCCAGGTGCAGGAGCAGGTCAATAAGATATACCAGAATCTGGAGAATATTCCCAAAACAAAAAGTGCGCAACAGCTGCAGTCTGCCATCGTGATCATCGATAATTCGACCGGTGATATCGTTGCGATGGCTGGCGGTGTCGGTGATGATAAGGTCCACTTCGGTCTTAACCGTGCTACGAAATCAAAGCTGCAGTCCGGTTCCTCTATTAAGCCTTTGACGGTGTATGCACCCGGGTTTGAGCAGGGGACGCTCACACCGGCAACGGTGATCTCTGACCTGCCGCTTTCCTATTCAGACGGCGCATGGCCTAAGAATGATGATCGCACCTATTCCTATTCCAGAACTGTCTTCAGTGGCATTGAGGATTCTGTTAACGCCGTTGCAGCTAATACACTGCAGAAGATCGGTGTCAGCTATGGCTTTGAATTTGCAAAAAATACCTTTGGACTGTCTACTTTGGATGAGGAAGAGGATATGCAGACCTCGTCTCTTGCACTGGGCGCCCAGCATTACGGCATTACCGTGCGGGATATGGCAAATGCTTATTCTACCTTTGCAAATAAGGGTGTGTATCGGGAGGGAAGGACCTGGACGAAAGTCTACGACAGTGACGGCGTTCTGGTTCTTGATAACACCCAGGACAGCGAACAGATCCTGAGCGAAAAGACGGTCAATTATACGAATTACTGTCTGACGAACGCTGTTACCTACGGTACAGGTGCAGGTGCCAACTTCGCCTCCGGTTTTGTTGCAGGTAAAACGGGTACCACCTCCAGCAGCCGCGATAAGTGGTTCTGCGGCTATACAAAATACTATACAGCGGCAGTTTGGTGCGGCTATGACACGCCGGAAACCATCAGTCTTTCCTTTAACCCTGCGTCCCGTTTGTGGAAGAATGTGATGCAGCCGTTGCACAAGGGCAAGACTAATGTGTCCCTATATGATAGCAGCAAAATGGTAGAGGTTAGTGTCTGTTTGGATTCAGGAAAGCTTGCCACAGAAGCCTGCGCAAAAGATATCCGCTGCAGCCGGGTTTCTACCACCTTTGTTTATCCGGAGGATGTTCCCACAGTTTATTGTGATAAGCATATTCTGCTTGATTACTGCACATCCGGCAACGGCGTGGCAAATGAGTACTGCCAGCACCTTGCGTCTGCCGGCGCCTCAGTATCTATAACAAATTCTGCATTGGTTAAAATGACGCAAAGCGAGCTCGACGAGATATCGGCAGCGGCACCCTATGGACTTAATTCTATGTTCCTACAGAATAAGTATATATATCTCGTTGATGGCGACGGAAAGGATGCCAGCTTCAAAGGCTTCCAGAATAATATCAATCAGGGTCTGTCTGCGCCGTATCAGATATGCACTGAGCATACAAAGGCTGATTGGGACAGCTATAAAGCATCCCATCCCAATGCAGAAACGGAAGACAAGACTGACACTGACAACGAGACGACTACCCCTTGATTTGAGGAGACAGAAATGATTTGGATATCCGATCAATGGAAGGATTATGAGGTGCTGGACACCTCCTGCGGAGAACGGCTGGAACGGTGGGGCAAGTACCTGCTGGTCCGACCGGACCCCCAGGTGATCTGGAACACGCCCCATACAGATCCCGGCTGGAAAAAGTACGATGCCCGGTATGTTCGTTCCTCAACCGGCGGTGGACGCTGGACGGAGCATCATCTGCCGGAACATTGGCAGATACGCTATAAGGATTACCTGACCTTCAATGTTAAACCCATGAACTTTAAGCACACCGGCGTATTTCCGGAGCAGGCAGCCAATTGGGATTTTATAAGGGATAAGGTTGCTTCTGCCGGACGCCCCGTTCGGGTCTTGAATTTGTTTGCTTATTCCGGCGGCGCGACTTTGGCGGCGGCTGCCGGTGGCGCAGAGGTATACCATGTGGATGCGTCTAAGGGAATGGTAGCCTGGGCGAAGGAGAACGCGAAAGCATCGGGTCTGGCAGACAAGCCGATCCATTGGATCGTGGATGACTGCGGTAAGTTTATACAGCGGGAGATTCGACGGGGAAGACGCTACGACGGAATTATAATGGATCCTCCCAGCTATGGCAGAGGACCCAGCGGTGAGATCTGGAAGATGGAGACGAGCTTCTATCCGTTCCTGCTGGAAACGGCAAAGCTCTTGACAGATGATCCGCTGTTCGTCATTATCAATTCCTATACCACAGGTTTGGCACCCTCAGCTGTGGGATATGCTTCGGATATTGTTTTCGGCGGTATCCACGGTGGACGGACCGCTGTAGGTGAGCTCGGTCTGCCTGTACGTGCCTCCGGCTTGATGCTGCCATGCGGCGCTACCGGAAGATGGACCCCATGATTGGAGGAATATCCTTGCAGAACGCAATTTCTGTTGAACATTTGTCGTACAACTATCCGGGCGTGGATGACACGCCCGGTGTTACCGTGTTTGAAGACTTGGATCTGACCATCCGGGAGGGAAGCTTTGTAGCGATCCTTGGCAGCAATGGATGCGGTAAATCCACACTTGCCAAGCATTTTAATTCTATTTTGTTGCCCTGTGGGGGTAAGGTCTATGTCTGCGGCATGGATACTGCTGACGAGGAAAAGCGCACCGCAGTACGCCGTAATGTGGGCATGGTTTTCCAAAATCCGGACAACCAGATCGTCGCCAATGTGGTGGAAGAGGATGTGGCGTTTGGTCCTGAGAATCTTGGGATATCCAGCCCTGTGATTCGTCAGAGAGTGGATCGTGCCCTTAAACAGGTAGGTATGTATGCGTACCGTGAACACGCGCCGCACCTTTTGTCCGGAGGACAAAAGCAACGCGTTGCCATTGCCGGCATTATAGCTATGGAGCCGAAGTGTATCGTTCTGGACGAGCCGACGGCGATGCTTGATCCGAAGGGCAGGCGCGAAGTCATGGAAACGGTACTTTCCCTTAATGCACAAAAGGGAATCACAGTTGTTCTCATAACCCATCATATGGATGAGGCAGCACAGGCACAGCGTGTGGTAGTTCTCGATAAGGGCAGCATAGCTGCGGACGGCACACCTGAGGAGGTTTTTTCCCAGGTGGAGCTTTTGCACAGTATTCGGCTGGCTGCACCGGAAACAGTGGAACTTTGCCATGCACTTAATCAAAACGGATTTGCACTGCCGCTGGACCGGCTTAGTGCGGAGGAATGTGCGCAGGCACTTTATGAGGCTATAAAGGCTTGACGGAGGAAACAAAAGTGGCACCTATTTTGCAGGTAAAAAACCTACAGCATATATACAGTGCCGGTACACCCTTTGAGCATATCGCACTGGAGGATGTATCCTTTTGTGTGGAGCGAGGAGAGTTTATCGGTGTCATTGGGCATACCGGCTCGGGAAAGTCTACCCTGATGCAGCACATGAACGGATTGTTGAAGCCTACCGCCGGCAGCGTTGCGCTGGACGGAAAGGATATCTGGTCTGATAAAGCGCTGACCCGTCAGAGCAGATTTCGTGTGGGTCTGGTATTTCAGTACCCAGAGTATCAGCTGTTTGAAGAAACAGTCTATAAGGATATTGCCTTTGGACCGAAAAATATGGGTCTGAAGCAGCAGGAGATCGACCGTCGGGTGCGGGAGGCTGCCGCTTTGGTCGGCATTACCGAGCAACAGCTGCAGATGTCGCCCTTTGACCTCTCCGGGGGACAAAAGCGCCGTGCTGCCATTGCCGGCGTGATCGCAATGGAGCCGGAGGTTCTTATACTCGATGAACCGACAGCGGGACTGGACCCGGAGGGTAGGGAGGAGATTCTCCAAAATATTGATGCATATCGGAAAACCAGGAATGCGACGGTTATGATGGTCAGCCATTCTATGGTGGATGTGGCGCGCCTTGCAGACAGATTACTGGTGATGAATGGTGCAAGACTGGTGTTGGACGGAACACCGGATGAAGTATTTGCGCACGCGCAGGCGCTGCTGGATATGGGTCTGGATATTCCTGAGATCACAAAGGTATTCCTCCAGCTGCAAAGGCTGGGCCTGGATGTTCCGCAGGTCTACACCGTAGAGCAGGCAGTCCGGGTGCTGAAGTCTCTGAAGGGAGGCGCTGCGAATGCTTAAGGATGTAACGCTTGGCCAGTATTTCCCGGGAAATTCACCCATTCACCGTCTGGATCCCAGAACAAAGCTGATCATGTTGATTGTCTACATCGTCGCGCTGTTCAGTGCATCCGGCTGGGCATCCTACGCCCTGATGCTTGTTTTCTTGGCATCAGCAGTGGCGATCTCGAAAATAGGCTTAAGCGCACTTTTTCGCGGCATGAAACCATTGGTTATGATCCTTGTATTTACCGGAATCTTGAATATTTTCTTTACTACGGGTGAGAAAATTCTGGTAAAGATCTGGGTCATTACCATTTACTGGGAAGGTGTTGTCCGCGCGTTTTATATGGTCCTTCGCATCATGCTGCTCATTAGCGGTACTTTTTTACTGACCTATACGACATCGCCCATTTCTCTGACTGACGGCTTGGAATCCCTGTTAGGTCCGCTGAAGAAGCTGAATCTGCCGGTGCATGAGCTGGCGATGATGATGTGTATTGCGCTGCGCTTCATTCCGACGCTTATTGAGGAAACGGACAAGATCATGTCTGCGCAAAAGGCGCGGGGCGCGGATTTTGAAAGTGGGAACCTGTTGCAGCGTGTCAAGGCGCTTGTTCCGATTCTTGTACCACTGTTCATCAGTGCCTTCCGGCGTGCCGATGAGCTTGCGACAGCTATGGAATGTCGCTGCTACCAGGGCGGAGAAGGACGTACAAAAATGAAGCTGCTGCGATATAAGCTGGACGACTACAAAACCTTTGGGCTGGGTGTTGTGCTGCTTGCCGCTGTATTTTTGCTGCGGTACAATGGCTTGTGAGGTGTCTATGCGAAATATTGCATTGTTTTTGCGGTACGAGGGAACGGCGTACCACGGCTGGCAGATACAGAAGAATTTATCAACCGTTCAGCAGACCCTTGAAAAAGCGATCGCTATGGTTGTCGGGCATGATGTTCATGTTACCGGGTGCGGCAGAACCGATGCAGGTGTCCACGCCAAATGCTATGTGGCGAATTTCCGCACTGCCTCCACAATACCGACAGACAGGCTTCCCTATGCGCTCAATACGCATTTGCCTGTGGATGTTGTGGTAACGCGGGCATTTGAGGTCCATGAAGGGTTTAATGCCATTGGTTCATGCGCAAAAAAAGAATACACATATATGATCTATAATTCCCGGGTGCGGGATCCGTTCTATGTGAACCGCGCCTGGTTTTATCCCAGACATTTGGATGAAACGGTTATGCAGGAGGCGGCAGCGCAGTTTGTCGGCACGCATGATTTTGCCGCAGTTCGCTCTGTCGGTACAGATGTAAAATCCACAGTCCGCACTGTATATTATTATAATGTTGAAAGACATGGGGACATCATTCTGCTGCGGGTGTGTGCCAACGGTTTTCTGTACAACATGGCACGGGCAATGGCTGGGACAGTAGTCTATGCTGCGGAAGGAAAGATCGCGCCGGAACAGATTGCCCAGATACTTGCCAGCGGTAACCGCACAGCAGCAGGACCCACCGTGCCGCCTGGTGGACTATACATGACCCACTTGTGGTATGATGACGGTATTGAAAATTTTGAATGCAGTGAAATGATTTGAATTAACAGTTTGTTTTCTTATTTCGGAAAATTTGTGTTATATTATCCGAAAGAAAGGAGTGATCGTGTATGCAGCCGCAACTGTGTACAAAATGTAAGAAAAATGTCGCCGTTGTTTTCATCACAAAGATCGAAAACGGCGTTACTATGAATGAAGGCTATTGCTTAAAGTGCGCCCGCAGTTTAGGCATTCCCCAGATCGAAACTGCTGTTAAGCAGATGGGACTGTCTGAGGAGGAGCTGGAGAATCTGACCGACGAAATGAGTAATATGTTCGGTCAAGCAGAGGTCGACGAAGAAAACACAGAGGAACCGGATAGCCGCACGGCTACTTTCCCGCTTCTCAATCAGCTGTTTGGCTCCGGAAATCTTCCCGCAAGACGGGAGGAAAAGCCTAAAAAGGAAGATGCTGAGCAGGAACAGCCTAAGAAGAAAACCAAGAAGCATAAGTTCCTGGATAGCTATTGCATGGATCTGACCGGCAGAGCCAGACAGGGAAAACTGGATAAGGTCATTGGGCGTGATGTGGAAACTGAGCGCGTCATCCAAATTCTCAATCGGCGTCAAAAAAATAATCCTTGTCTGATTGGTGAGCCTGGTGTCGGTAACACGGCGATCGCCGAAGGACTTGCCCAGCGGATTGCAGCGGGAGATGTTCCTTATAAGCTCAGAGATAAGGAAGTATTTTTGCTAGACCTTACTGCACTGGTCGCAGGAACCCAGTTCCGCGGTCAATTTGAGAGCCGTATGAAGAGCCTGATCGGTGAGATCAAAGAGTGCGGTAATATCATCCTTGTTATCGACGAAGTCCATAATCTGGTTGGTGCGGGTGATGCGGAAGGCTCTATGAATGCTGCAAATATTCTCAAACCGGCACTGTCCCGCGGAGAGATTCAGGTTATCGGTGCCACTACTTTCAATGAGTACCGCAAGTATATTGAAAAGGATGCTGCGCTGGAGCGCCGGTTCCAACCGGTCTCTGTTGCAGAACCGACGATCGAGGAAGCCTGTCAGATCATGCAGGGTATTGCTAAGGCGTATGCACAGTTCCACGGTGTGACGATCTCTCCGGAGATCGCCCGGCAGTGCGTTATTCTTTCCGAGCGTTATATCACAGACCGCTTTTTGCCGGACAAAGCGATCGATCTTCTGGATGAAGCCTGCTCTGATGTGAATCTGCAGTGCAAGGAGATCTCTCAGTTGGCTGAGCTGAAAAAGGAACGCGATGACTACGAGCTTGAGCTGAAAATGCTCACTGACGATACGGAGAATGAGCATTATGAGCGCCTTGCGGTAATTCGCAGCAAGCTGTGCCAGCTCGCAGAGCAGATCGAACGCTTGGAGCAGGTGCCTCCACCGGCAGTTACCATGGAAAATCTGGCAAGAATCATTGAGCTTTGGACGAAGATTCCTGCCAGCAAGATCAAGGCGCAGGAATATATGCAGATCAAGGGGCTTGCGGACCGCTTGCGAGAGCATATCGTTGGACAGGACGAAGCTGTAGAGGCGGTATCGAAAGCAATTCGCAGAAACCGTGTGGGAATCTCTCCGAAGAAACGCCCGGTATCGTTTATATTTGTAGGACCTACGGGTGTTGGCAAGACGGAACTGGTCAAGCGCTTGGCGGATGATCTGTTTGACAGTGTAGATGCACTGATTCGCCTGGATATGTCTGAATATATGGAAAAGCATACGGTTTCCAAACTGATCGGTTCGCCTCCTGGCTATGTGGGCTACGATGAAGCCGGACAGCTGACTGAGAAGATTCGCCGTAAGCCTTACAGCGTAGTTCTGTTTGACGAGATCGAGAAGGCGCACCCGGATGTTTTGAATATTCTGCTTCAAGTCCTTGATGATGGCCGGATCACCGATGCACAGGGCAGGGTGGTCAATTTTGAAAATACCGTTATCGTGATGACCTCCAACGCTGGCTCTGAGGGAAGAGTTGGCGGTCTTGGCTTTGGTCGCACAGACCAGGAACAGGTCCGGGATAAGACGATGAAGGCTCTGCAGGAGTTCCTGCGTCCGGAATTTATCAACCGGGTTGATGAGATCATCACCTTTAACCGCCTGACCCAGGAGAATTTTGAAGGCATTGCGGACATTATGCTCTCTGAGCTGAAGCAGAGCCTAGAGAGTCGTGGATTGACTCTTACCTGGAGCGATGCGGTGCGGCAGTGTCTTGTAAAGAAGGCGTATTCTGTCACCTATGGTGCGAGAAATCTGCGCAGGACCATCCAGAAGGAACTGGAGGACCCCATCTCTGAGAAGATCATTGACTCCTTTGAGACACCCATCAGTGCCATTCATGTCGTTACTGACGAAGATAACATTGTAATCACAGCCAAATAAAAAGAGCAACCGGATAACATCCGGTTGCTCTTTTGTTATATATGGAAGCGGTCGTAGCCCTGGTAGCAGTCAAGACACAATTTCTTGTCTTCTGCCAGACGAATCCAGTTTGCGCCGGTTTCCTCACCGCAGCAGTCACAGATATACGAGCCGAACAGTTTTGCCTTGTCCGGCAGTGCAATAGTGCTTTCTTTCACCTCAAACATATCCTTCGGTCTGCACCCTTGATAGTAAGTAAAGGACTCCTTCCTGGTCATTCCATCCGTCTTTGGCTTTAGCACTATGCGAATGGATTTTCCGGTTTTACGGTTATAGAAAGAAAACGCTTGTTTGCCCCGAATATGGAACAGCAAATTGCCTTTTCCTACGCTGCAGCCCAGCATGACCTGAATGGCATCCACGCCACAGGCATCGTTCTCTGAAATACAGACGACCTGTTCATCGTCGGAAAACTCCAATTTCAATAGCTCGATTGCATATAGACTTGCTTTGTAACCTATGGTCAGTCCGCCGCAAGCGTGTCCGTGAAACGCAACACAATCATCCCATGTTTTCATAAGCATCAATCCTTATCCTTTTACCAGTACCATGTGCTGGTCTTCAATTTGTACTACCTTGGCTTCAACGCCATAGACGGTTTTTAGTGCTTCGCTGTCGAGGACGGTGTTATCGCCGTAGCGGTAAACCTGGCCATCCTTCATCAGCAGAAATTGGTCGCAGAACCGCAGTGCCAGGTTCAGATCGTGAATGACCACCACGCCAATTCTATTGTCCTTGTGACAGATGTCACGTACCATATTCAGAACTTGGTATTGGTTCTGGATGTCCAGTGCGCTGGTGGGTTCGTCCAACAGCATAGCTTTTGGCTGCTGTGCCAATGCACGGGCTAGCATGACTTTTTGCTTTTCACCGCCGGAAAGCTGATTTAGAAATCTGCCACGCATGGCATCCACTCCCAGACGGTCCATGGCGTCGTGAACGATGGCGTGATC